>DASQQR010000113.1:0-2987 GCA_035643335.1 Anaerolineales bacterium | reverse complement strand
GTGACGAAAATAACCAAAGCGACCGGCCGAGGTGAATCGACGCAGTTCCTCATCGCTGCACAAATAGATCACGTCCAGGCTGAGCGGCGGGCGTGGCGGCAGCAAATGGTAGATCTGCCCGTTCTGGCTATAGCCAACCGCCAAAACACTCATCTCTACGGGTACGTTGCGGTTGATACGATTATCCGCGATGATGCCTTCATCGACATCCCCAGCCGTGACCAGCTGGCGGACGAGCCCATCGTCGTCGATGTGAATGTCATAAATCAGGCCATAAATCTGGTAATCGTTCTGAAGGGGAACGCGCACCAGGGCGCCGAAGGAGGGGCTCTCCAACTGGTTGACGTGGCAGCCAATCACGAAACCTGACGTGCCGGCGCGCAGCAAACGCCCAATGTCAATGGATTTCATCGTTCATACCTCTTCTTGCCAGACAGATCTTTAGCGGCTTGCTTATTGGATCGTTCACCGACGCGGACGCCCCGCCGGCGCAGCTCGCCGGCGATCATCTGGGTGACCTGGTCTTTCTCCTGCAAGGAAACCACGGCCGCCTCGTGAGCCCGGTGAAGCAGATAAGGATAAGGACGGGCCCCCATGATACGGCACTGGCCGACCAAGGCTGCGTGCAGATCATCCAACATTACAGGGTTGCGGGCGACCCAGGCAGGGAGATCAACCCGCGCCAAGGAGGGGCGCCCCGGACGGCCTGTATTCAGATAGAAAAAGTGGAGCGCCAAATCACCCTGATAATAGGACGCCGATTGCGACTGAAGCTCAAACACCGCCGAGCGCTCTCCGGGTTGAAGCATTTCCCAGTAAAGTACCCGATCTGTAACCCCGTTCAGGGGATGCTTTTTGTTGATCTCCGAGAGTTCGGATTCGGCGAGCATGGCCACTTCGAGCAAGCGGACGACCAAGTTCGCCCCAGGTTTATCCACATATCCAGCGGTGATGACGCCTCCTGCACAAAGTTGGTTCAGGACATCTACATACTCCCCGAGGCTCTTTTGAAATTCGGATGCAATCGTGGGATCCCGGGCACCCCACAACTCCATAGGACCATCGGTGAAGGTGATCACCGGTGGCGACGCCTGAACGGCTAAATTCGCTAACATCTCACGCTCATGCAGGTCCCGCCTCAAGGCAACCATGGCGACAGTCAGCTCACCGTTGCTAGAGAGACCTTGATCATAAAGTAACCGGCTGGAGAGGTGCACGCCGGGAGGAGCTGTTGAACCATGGCTCATCGATATGGCCCCGACATTGATCAGACAATAGTTTACCTCTGCGTGGCGGTCAGGATAGATCTGCGAGCCATCTGCGGCAATAATCGTGGCCTGGCCAAGAGCAGGCGGTGTCGGCAAACAAGCATCCAGGGGATCGCTGACCGGAACCGCGCAGCGCAGTGACGGCTCGTATTGGCGCACCACGAGATCGACTTTGTGGCGCAGAGGCTCCAATTCACCGGCCTGGCCTTCAAGCACCTGGCGAGCCTCATCACGCCGTTCTCGCAATCGGCGCTCAATGGCCGGCGCGCTTTCACCTAATTTTTTAATTTGGGAACGAATTTGTTGGAAATCCAGGGCCATTTCATCATAACCAGAACAATTGTTTGGCGTATTGTACAGCCTGATGACCGGGGGCGCAAGGGAGGATTAAATCGAGAGTCTCGCCCTCAGGCTACGGGTGGGGGAAAAGCAGTTTAAATCTACAATTTTGAATCATGGTGAGTATAACAAAAGGATTTAAAGATTTCGTGAAGATTAAAATGCTCAAATTCCCGGAAAGCCTCTTGACAGAATTCAAATATATTATAAAATAATATCAAATTTATAGACACAATACTTAATATTATAAAAATCAATAATGGATTTATCAAGTACCTTAAAATAAGAAAACAATCCTCACCCATATTTCGGAGACGATTCGGGTTTTGATAAGCCAGCACTCTGGGGTAAAATGAGGAGATTAATTAAGTGTTCAGGATCATTTCCACCTTGAACTTTGTTTATGGCCGCTATTACTCGCCCCACAACCGCCCCTTCCAGTCATTTGCGTGCATTTGACGTGCGCCATGATTTGGATGCCGTCGCTGATCTGGTCGAAGTATGCTTTGCAGATACCTTGGATGCCGATGGCAGGCGTTACATCCAACAGATGCGCAGCGCCGCCCGCAGCCCCAGTTATCTACTCTGGGCCGCGGCGGTCGCTGAGCGGGTTTCCTTACCATTGACCGGATTCGTTTGGGAGGAGAAAAGCCATCTGGTTGGTAACCTGAGCCTGATCCCATTCACCACCCAGGGCCGCCGACTCTATCTGATCGCCAATGTCGCGGTGGACCCTGTTTACCGGCGCCACGGCATCGCCCGAGAGCTGACTACGCGGGCATTGGATCATGTCCGGGCGCGCGGGGCCAGCTCTGTTTGGTTGCACGTACGCGAAGAGAATATAGCAGCCCTGGCATTGTACAAATCCTTAGGTTTCGTAGAGCAAACCCGCCGGACCACCTGGGAAAGCGAACGCAGGCTGCCTTCCACCTTGATATGGGAAGAGCATCCGGAGTTGGCAGATGTTTCCGTTGTCCCCCGACGAGCTCATCACTGGTCACTGCAACGTAAGTGGCTGAAACGCAGTTACCCGCCTGAGATCGCCTGGCATATGACCTTTAGATTTACGGCCTTGCGTCCCGGCATCTGGGGAGTTCTATACCGCTTGTTTTCCGGCATTCAAATCCGGCAGTGGGCGGCGTTAAAGGATAACCAGTTACTGGGTGTGTTGGCGTGGCATCCACTTTACTCCCGTTCCGACCACTTGTGGCTGGCAACCACGCCCGAATATGAAGACATGGCCATCCGTGGTCTGCTGCTCCACCTGCAGCGTAATTTGGCCTCCCGCCGGGAGCTGGCAGTCGAGTACCCGGCCGGACACGCACTCCAGGCTTTCACCGCCGCGGGCTTCACTATCCACCAGACCTTGATCTGGATGAA
>DASQQR010000112.1:0-14477 GCA_035643335.1 Anaerolineales bacterium | reverse complement strand
GTGATGGCCTTTGGTCTGGCCCTTGATCCGGGATTGGTGGCTCTGTCGCGCCTCGCAGGGGGTCCAATGTTCGCCCTTGGGTTTGGCTTGCTTGCTCTTGGGATGTGGATTAGAGGCAGGCCGGTTTTTGCGGGAATCTTCGGCGGATTGGCTCTGTTGGGGGGCCCGGCCGTACTTCAAGGTGCCGTGGCTATCGGATTTGCATGGGTAATTGCCCGCGCGATCCTTGGAAGGCGGGTGTCGCTAGAAACCGAATCCGATAGGTGGGTTGCTTTGGGAAACTCGCCGGGTGAACTCCGTAGCACAGTTCTGGCTGGTGGCTTAACGGTCTTATCGGTTGGTACTCTGTTTTTTCGCTATCCGGATGGGTTAAGCGCGTGGGCTGGATCGCTACCTGCTTATCTGGAGGGCTGGCTCGAACCATCTCAAGTGCCCGCGCTTCGCCTTTTGGCTGCTCTCGCTTTTTATCAGCCATTGGGTTTGATCTTCGCAGGTTTTTCCGCGGTGCGTGGCTGGTTGCAGAGAGATGAGGTCTCCCAATGGTTGAGTCTTTGGGTTGTGGTCGCCCTCGCCGTGGCCTTGGCCTATCCGGGGAAGCAAGTGGGCGATCTGGCTTGGGCGCTTGTGCCCGTCTGGGCATTAGCATCGCGAGAATTGGCCAGGCAGTTGGAAGTATTCGATCGGGATAAATTTCCGGCGCTGGGTCAGGCGATTTTGGTGGCAATTCTGCTTGTCCTTGCCTGGCTCAATCTGGCGGGTCTCAACCTGCCCGGTACGGATTCGCAAATTTATCGCTTGAGGTGGGTGGTGATCGGCGGTGTGGTCGCCCTTATTTTGATTACGACTGGATTGGTTGGCTTAGGTTGGTCATTCGGCGTTGCCCAACGAGGTTTGACCTGGGGACTGGGAGTAACCTTGGGCCTTTATGGGCTTGCTAGTGTTTGGGGCGCCAGCCAGTTATATCCTAATGCTGTACAGAATCTCTGGACGCCCCCGCCTGCCACCCAGGAAGACGATTTGCTAATCTCAACGCTGGGTGATCTGGCTGAGTATCGAACCGGCCGCAGAGATACCCTGGATTTAGTTGTCACGGACCAGTCTCCTTCTCTGCGCTGGATACTGCGGGATTGGAATGAAGCGAGCTTTGTCGATCATCTGTCTCCGGGAGAGTTGCCATCAGTGGTCATCGCGTCCGGCGAGGATGTATCTCCGAAGTTTAGTGCGGCATATCGCGGACAGGACTTCGCTTTCTTGGCTTATCCCGCCTGGGAAGGGGCTCTTCCCGAGGATTGGGCGGATTGGTTGGTATTTCGCCACGCTCCAGTGAGAACCGAGCACCTGGTTTTGTGGGGGCGCAGTGATATTTTCCCGGATGGGATGCTTGTAACCGCTGGTGATCAAGACAATTCTTCGAACGATACACCCGGCGATGGTGAGATCCAGTCCGATGGATCATTTAGGTAGGAGATAGGCCAAGTTTTTGATCAATCTGAACTTGCATCATGACCGCTAAGATTATCGCAATTGATGGCCCAGCAGCATCCGGCAAGTCTACGATTGGCAAGAAACTCGCCGATCACTTTGGTTATCTGTATTTTGACACTGGTGTAATGTATCGGGCGGTGACTCTGGCGGCTCTAAGGCGAGGCCTCAATCTGGAGAATGAGATCGCTATTACCAGGCTGGCTGAAGAACTGCGCATAGATGTCAGTCTGCCATCGGCGGAGAACGGCCGCAGCTACGATGTGCTGCTGGACAGTGAAGATGTAACCAAGAAGATTTTCCAGCCGGAGATCGATAAAAATGTTTCGGTGATCTCTGCTTATCCGGGAGTCCGCCGGGCCCTCACGGCCCAACAGCGTCGCGTTGGTCTGAGGGGAGAAGTAGTGATGGTCGGCCGTGATATAGGAACCGTAGTCCTTCCGGAAGCAGATCTGAAAGTATACCTTGATGCTTCGGTAGAAGAACGCGCCCGGCGGCGGTACCTGGAGTATCAAATGCACGGCGAACCGGCTTCCATGGAGGAAATTACTAAGTCCATGCGCAAGAGGGATCGGATCGATTCGACCCGCGAAGCAGCTCCGTTAAAGCTCGCTCGAGACGCGGTCAGAATAAATACGGATGGCTTGAATATCGACCAGGTGCTCGATCGGCTAAAGCTTCTGGCAGAGGGCAAGGATGTCTGAAGCAAATTCAGACTACCGTGTATCGTGGCGCACAAAAATTTCCCGAAGATTGGCGCGCCCGCTTTTTCGGACGATTTTTCATCTGCTCAGCCGGGTAAGTATCTCAGGGACTGAAAACATACTCTCTGGTCAGCCCTATCTGATCGCTATTAACCACGTCTCTCTCATCGAACCTCCTTTTGTGCTCGCATTCTGGCCGCAGCCACCCGAGGCGGTCGGTGCATCCGATATCTGGAATCGGGCTGGGCAGGCGGGCTTGGCTCGTATGTACGGAGCTATCCCAGTTCATCGCGGCGAGTATAATCGCCGTTTGCTTCAAGAAATGGTTGCGGTACTTCGCGCCGGCAGACCGCTGATGATCGCCCCCGAAGGTGGCCGCTCCCATGCGCCGGGCATGCGTAGAGCATTTCCCGGGGTAGCGTATGTTGTTGATAAGGCTCAGGTGCCGGTAATTCCGGCCGGAATTGTGGGCGCGACGGAAGATTTCTTGAAGAGAGCATTGCGCGCCGATAGGCCTGTGCTGGAATTGCACATTGGAGTCCCCATTTATCTGCCACCTGTTGAAGGTAGAGGTGAGGCGCGCCGGGCCGCCTTGCAGAGAAACGCCGATCTGATCATGCAGCAAATCGCTGCCTTGTTGCCCACGGAATATGGCGGAGTTTATGCTATCAATGAGTTCAGGGGCATCGAAACCACGTAGCGAGATTATTAATCCTGAGATAACACGCCTGCCTCAGCTCACTCGCTGGCGCCGATTGGTACGCCAACTGATTGGCTGGATGGCCAGGCTCGTGGTGCGTATTTGCACTCGAATTGAAGTCACTGGATTGGAGCATCTGCCAATCCGTAATTCCGCGCTGATTGTTGCAAATCACCTGGGAGACGCCGATGCTGTTGTCGGAGTGGCTTACGCCCCAACGAATGTTGAAGTTCTCGCAAAATCCGAGTTATATGATTTTCCCATTCTTGGGGCGCTCATGGATGCCTACGGCGTCATCTGGCTCCACCGGGGAAGGCCCGACAGAAGGGCCATCCGGGCGGCGTTGCAGGCATTGGATGAAAAGCGCATGGTTGCAATTGCGCCCGAAGCCCGCGAAAGTCTCACTGGAGGTTTGGAAGAGGGAACTGGTGGAGCAGCTTATCTCGCCCTGAAAGCGAATGTTCCCATAATCCCCGTGACTTTTACTGGAACGGAGAACCGGCGGATATTTAGCAGCCTCAAACGGTTGCGCCGGACGCATATAACTCTGACAGTAGGATCACCCTTCCGATTGAATCAGCTAACCGGTCTGAGAGAGTCAATTCAGGCCGGTACAGAGATAATCATGAAAACCTTGGCTCAACAGCTCCCACCTGAATATAGAGGTGTTTATCGGTCTTTGGCAAAGGAGCAGCATGGCCTTAACTAGTGCAGGACAGAAGCATTCGGGAAGACAGGGATATGTCCATACTCGCTGGCGCGCCAAGCGTCGATTTTTGCGGTTCTTAATGAAAATAATTGCTTTCACCTTTCTGATCAACCTGGAGGAGGTAGAAGGGCTTGACAATATCCCGAAAAAGGGACCTGCGTTGCTGTTTTTCAACCACATCGCATTTGTTGATCCAATTGTCATGGTGTACATAGTGCCCAGGGATATTGTTCCTTTGGCCAAGATTGAGGTTTACGATTATCCTTTTATTGGTATTTTTCCGCGCATGTGGGGAGTGATCCCTGTGAGAAGAGATGAGGTCGACCGTCGCGCTGTGCAGCGTGCTTTAGATGTTTTGAGAGCGGGAGAAATCATGTTAGTTGCTCCCGAGGGCACCCGGAATAGTAGTTTGCAGCCGGGCAAAGAAGGGCTGGCCTACCTCGCAAGCCGTTCCGGCGCGCCGATGGTACCTGTGATGATTGAAGGAACACCGGCTTTTCCCGCGCTGCGATTTACCTCCCGCTGGCGAAAGGCAAGCGTGCGCGTTCGATTTGGTCGCCCTTTTCGTTATCGGTCCGAGTTAAGACGGGCGGGCGGAGACCAGTTGCGTAAGATGGTGGACGAAGCCATGTACGTGTTAGCCTCCATGCTTCCCGAGAAGCGGCGCGGGGTGTATTCGGATCTATCGAAAGCAACCCGAGAGACGTTAGAGACGCCGTGATCCTGTTCGGAATCCGGTGCTGCATTCTTTAGAGTATTTTACAGAGAAGCATGCTATGCCAAAACTGATTTTTCTTTTTCAGAACCCAGCCTACATTGAATTGCCAAATGGTTTGATCGGCTGGTTGGGCTGGATCGCTTTTCTCGGACTGGACATTTATATGCTTTGGCGCTGGTGGGATTATCGACCTCCTTGGAGCCCGCAGCGGTGGGCAATCTTGGGGATCTGCTTGATATCTGTGCCCGTTACTGGTTTACTCCTTCCTGGAATCCGTCTACCTGTTTCATCTGTACTATCGCCTCCTTTAGTGCCAATCGAACCAGTCGGACCAACCGTTATGCTGTTCTCCGCATTGCCGTGGTTTCTGGCGGCCGGATTATTGGGCTCCGGCTCTGCTGGAGCATTGGCAGCCATTTCAGGGTTTCTGCTAATGGCTTGGAGCTCTCATGATTCTTTCCTGCCTCTGGAGATGGCATTCCTGGGGATATTGCTTGGCGCGATGCTGCAACAGCGCTACCGGACTGCGTTGTTTCGATCTTTGCGCCATCCTCTCGCTGCTTCGATTTTGCTCATTCCGGTATTCGCTGCGCTTTATCTGTTTTCTTCGCTTTTGGTCGCTCAAGGAGTATTAGCCAGCCGTCTGGATTTCGCCGTAAGTCAATTTTCCGTAAATGTACTGGCTGTTGGTGCAGATTTTTTTATTGCGGGTTTGTTTTCCTGGGTAGCCACGTTAGCCATGCCAGGCTTGTCGGGGTCCAAATTCCCTCTTATTCCTGCCCCAACAGAGCGGAAATTGGCTTCCCGGTTTATCTATCGCCTCGTGCCCATAGCCTTGCTTTTGGCGGTCATCCTGATGGGGGCTGATTGGATATATGCCGGGAAAGCTGCGCGCGAAATGATCCGGGGCCGCATGGCAAACGCTGCGCAAATGGCTGCAGAAAGTGTCCCCTTTATCACGGAAGCTGGCCAGAATTTGAGCCTTCAACTGGCTCGCAATCCCGGTCTTTACCAACAACCTGTTGAGGACCCTTTCAGCCTCTTGTCACAAGAGATTCGCGTTATCCCCTATTTTAATCAGCTTTTCTTTATTGACTCGGCAGGGGAACTGATCGCTGGTTATCCCGAAGCAGCTCTTGGAGATTTGGAGTTCTCTCCCGAGGAGCAAAGGGGGATTGATCTTGCTGTCGAGCAAGGAATACCTGTCCAGTCCTACGTTATTCCACCCGAAGCAGGTGCTCCTTCCGCGATGATTTCGTTTGTAACCGCGGTTTTTGACAAAGGTCGCGAGATTCACGGTGTATTGGTTGGTCGTACTGATTTGGTGTCCAATCCCCTGGCTCAGCCGGTGATCACCAGTTTGAGAAGTATGTCTGAAATGGGTGGCGAGGGAATCCTCCTGGACGAAAGCGGGCGCATTTTGTATCATGCAGATCCCGGCCGGATTATGAAACTGTACACTGGCCGGTTGGATCAAGGAACATCATTTTACGAAGATACTGCGGCCGACGGCACTCGTCTGTTGGTTTACTATCGGCCTGTTCTGGGGCGACCATGGGGAGTTTTATTGGCGGTTCCAGCACGTTATGCCCAACAGCAAGCCCTAAATATTGCTGCTCCGATTTTGGTTACTATTGTTATTTTAGCCTTGTTGGCGATCCTCCTGCTGCGTTGGGGATTGCGCTCGGTAACCTTTTCGTTGAATGGTTTAGCCCTTGAGGCAGGCCGGATTGCGGGCGGAAATCTGGATCGGCCTATGAGCATAGAGGGGGAGGATGAGGTCGGGCAATTGGGATGCGCCTTCGAACAAATGCGAAAGAGTCTGAAAGCTCGCCTTGAGGAATTAGCCCTGTTGCTGAACGTCAGCCAAGGAGTCGCTTCTAGCTTGGAGATTGAAAGCTCCCTACAACCGGTATTGGAGTCGGCCTTGGTTACCGGCGCTGCCGCCGCTCGGGTGGTTCTTGCCCCGGCGGCGATCCCTGAAATCGATGGCCAAGAGCCAGCCCCCAAGGGATTTGGGATAGGACCGATGAGTGATTTGTATCGAAATTTGGATGAGCAGATCCTCTCCATGATACGCCAACAAGATCGCCTCCTGCTGACTAATCTGACCCGGCCGCGCCTGCTGGTTTTCTCGCCTGGTTTTCCACGTCCTCAATCTATCCTCGCAATGGCGTTGCGCAGTGAGAGAGAATTCTATGGAACGCTATGGTTGGCCTATGACCATCCCCATCAGTTTGCAGAGGACGAGCTGAGTTTTGTAGCCACGCTATCGAGTCAGGCTGCTATGGCTGCGGCAAACGCCTCTCTTTTCCAAACTGCAGAAATTGGTCGCCAGCGTTTGGAGGCGATTTTGGCTTCATCTCCTGATCCTGTGCTGGTAACTGACCATCGTGATCGCCTTCTCCTAGCAAACCCGGCGGCATGGCAGGCCCTGGAATTTAGTCCAGAGACTAGCATAGGTCAACCAGTTGGAGAAGTAATAACTCAAAGGAATTTAGTGGAGCTTTTGCGTGCCAGTGGAGAAGAAGACCTATCGAGCGAGATTGTATTGCCAGATGAACGCGTTTATCTCGCCACGGTGTCAACAGTCGTGGCCGAAGGCTGTCCAGTAGGGCGGGTTTGTGTCCTGAGTGACGTAACCCAGTTTAAGAAGCTCGATGCCTTGAAATCTGAATTCGTGTCCACCGTGAGCCACGATCTTCGTTCACCGCTTACGCTCATTCGCGGTTACGCCACCATGCTTCAAATGGTGGGTGAGTTGAATGAACAACAGACCGGGCATGTGCGCAAAATCATTGCTGGGGTTGAGAGTATGTCACATTTGGTCAGCAATCTATTAGATTTAAGCAGGATTGAAGCCGGTGTTGGTCTGCAATTGGACACGCTGCCTGTTCAGGATATCGTGGAAAGGGTGGTTACAGCTTCCCAGATGCAGGTCGCGCAGAAAAGAATTCAGCTGGATGTTGAAATCTCGAAAAATATCAATCCACTGATCGAAGCGGATCAGGCGCTTCTTCAGCAAGCTCTGCACAATCTAGTTGAAAACGCCATCAAGTATACGGAGGTGGGTGGTAAAGTGTCAATCCAAGTGCGTGTCCAGGGCGATCAAATGGTTTTCGAGATTCATGATACCGGCATTGGCATCGCGCCAGCTGATCAGCAACGTCTTTTTGAGAAATTTTACCGTGCTATCACCCAACGGGGCGTGAATGCTGAACGCGGCTCGGGTTTAGGTTTGGCGATCGTCCGGTCGATTGCCGAGCGGCACGGTGGACGAGTGTGGTTGCGTAGCCAGCTGGGCAAGGGCAGCACTTTTTTCCTGGCCATCCCGGCAAAACAACCTAAGAATGATGTCGATAGCGCTGGATGATCTCTGAACTGGCTAAATGAGTTTTTCGGCGCCCTTGACTAATACGGACGTTTCTTGTTATAATTTGCCTACATGCCGACCAAAGAGAGTTTAATAGTCTAGCGAGCGTTTGAGGAAGAAGCTCATACGCTTGCTTTCGTTTGTATATATAATAGCACGTTTGTTCCAAAAACCGTCTCCCCAATTTTGATTACGATAACATACATCCTGAATTTGGTAACAGTATCGATAATCACTGTGGTGGGGGAATTTTGTCGTAGTTGATGGGTTGGCAAAGATACTATTTATAACTGTTTGCAGGAGGCACGCGAGTGGAAACCAAGGGGTTGACTGCACTTCGTATTAGTTTAGCTTCACCTGAGACCATCCGTAGTTGGTCCTACGGCGAAGTCCTTAAACCGGAAACAATTAACTATCGCCGTCTCCGCCCTGAAAAAGACGGGCTATTTTGCGAAGCCATCTTCGGCCCGACGCGCGATTGGCAGTGTTACTGCGGAAAATATAAAAATATTCGTTATAAGGGCATTGTCTGTGATAAATGCGGTGTGGAAGTAACGCGTTCATCCGTTCGCCGCGAGCGCATGGGGCATATCGAACTTTCTGCGCCTGTGGCGCATGTCTGGTATACTCGCCGGGTTCCATCCTACCTTGGATTGCTGTTGGATATTTCCCGCCGCAATCTCGATCGAGTCCTGTACTTCGCCCAGTATGTGGTCACTTATGTTGACGAGGACGCGCGCCAGAAAGCGCTCAAGCGACTTGAAGAAAAGATCATGGTTACTGAGCGTGAGCAGGGTACCAGGATCAACACTAAGATCGCTGAGATCAAGGCTGCCCGTGATCGCAAGTTGAACGAGCTCCAGCAGCAAAAGAAGGATGTTGAACAGAATTACGAAGAAAATGTAGCCGAAAGATTGGATCCGATCATCAAAGCTGGACAGCGCTTGGAACGCAATCTCCAGGAGCAAATGGGCAAGGCAGCTAAAACAGCTATTCACTTTCCTGACACGGACCTCACAATTGCAGAAGAGGGGGAGACGATCACGAACCAACATCTTTCGGATGTTCAAAAGATCGTTAAGGAACGCCTGGAGGATCTGGAAAGCGAACTCAAGGATCAGAAGCAGCGCGACCTGGAGCATGTGAATCTGGACATTGAGCGCGTGCGGGCTGAAGCAGAACTGACCATGGAGGAATTGCGCAATCAGCTCGAAGATCAGGCATCCGAGGCGCGTGACGAGAATGCCCGGATGCGCGATGAATTGCTTGATCTACGCCCCCTCACCTTTATGGGTGAGAGCCGTTATCGTGAGCTGAAATCCCGCTGGGGGCAGGTCTTCCGCGCTGATATGGGCGCTGAGGCGTTCTTTGACATATTACGTCGACTCGACCTGGATAAGCTTGCGGAAGAGTTGTGGCACGAGGTGCGCACTTCGAGGAGCAAGCAAAAACGGAAGAAGGCCACCAAGCGCTTGAAGGTGGTGGAGGCGTTTCGTCGTTCAGGCAACCGGCCGGAATGGATGGTACTCACTGTTCTGCCTGTGATACCTCCTGATCTGCGCCCGATGGTCCAGCTAGATGGAGGGCGCTTTGCGACTTCTGACTTGAATGATCTCTACCGGCGGGTGATCAACCGCAATAATCGTCTCAAGCGCTTGCTGGAGTTGGGTGCTCCTGACGTGATCGTACGCAACGAGAAGCGTATGTTGCAGGAAGCGGTTGACTCCTTGATCGATAATTCCCAGCGAGGCAAGGCACTCTCTCGCCGCGGTCGGCGTGAGCTCAAATCGTTGAGCGATATGCTGAAAGGCAAGAAAGGTCGTTTCCGCCGCAATTTACTCGGAAAGCGCGTCGATTATTCCGGTCGATCGGTGATTGTGGTGGGACCAAAACTCAAACTTTATCAATGCGGGCTGCCTAAGAGCATGGCATTGGAGCTATACCGGCCTTTCGTAATATCCCGATTAGTATCCCATAACTATGCTGCCAATGTTAGAGGCGCAAAGCGCTTTATTGAACGCAACCGGCCTGAAGTTTGGGAAGTGCTGGAAGAGGTCATTAAGGAACGCCCGGTCTTGCTCAACCGAGCCCCAACGCTACACCGCCTCGGCATCCAGGCCTTCGAGCCTGTCCTCATTGAGGGAAGCGCAATCCAGTTACATCCCCTGGTCACGACGGCTTTCAACGCTGACTTCGATGGTGACCAGATGGCAGTTCATGTGCCTCTCTCTCAAAAGGCGGTTTGGGAAGCTAGGCAGCTAATGCTGTCAACCAAAAACCTTTTGAAACCGGCTGACGGCGAACCGATCATAAGCCCCTCAAAAGATATGGTGCTGGGCGTTTATTATCTTACCAAGAGCGATGAGTCTCGGCCCCAACGTGGTGATGGGCGGGTATTCGGCAATATGGATGAAGTTGAGCTGGCTTATTCTTTAAACCAGGTCGAGATCCATGCCAATATCCGTTTGTGGATCAAAACCTGGTACGATGATCAGGGCACCCGGCTTTCCAAACCGGAGGAGCGTCTGATCGATACCACCGTGGGCCGGGTGATCCTCAATCGTATCCTGCCGGATGGTGTCCAATTTGTCAATTGGGTTTTAGATAAAGGTGATTTGAAGGATTTGGTAGCCGAATTGTACGAGATCATCGGCGAGGAAGCTACTCCTGTAGTCGCTGACAAAATCAAAGACATCGGTTTCTCGTACGCTACCCGGTCCGGATACACCATCGCAGTATCTGATATCACTGTGCCGCCTGAAAAGAGTGAGATTATTGGTACTGCGCTGCAGGAAGCTGAGGCAGCTCAGCGCGATTATCGCCGCGGCCTGCTCACTGAGCAGGAACAGAATGAGCGTTTGATTGAGATATGGCAACGCACGACTAACCAGGTTGCTGAAGCCGTGAAAGTAACCATGGATCCCCATGGCAATCTGGCTACAATGGCGAACTCCGGTGCCACCAAGGGTGGCTTCCAGCCGATTTCGCAGCTTGCGGGTATGCGTGGCTTGATGGCTGACCCCTCTGGCCGTATCATCCCGTTGCCAATTCGCTCAAACTTCCGCGAAGGTTTGACCGCCCTGGAGTACTTCATCTCCACCCATGGCGCCCGTAAAGGTTTGGCGGATACTGCTCTGCGTACCGCGGATGCGGGTTATCTGACCCGTCGCTTGGTGGATGTGGCTCAGGATGTCATCATTAATGATGAGGATTGTGGCACTCCGGATGGCATTGTGATCCGCCGTTCTGATGATATCGCCGGTCAATCCATGAGCAGCCGCATTTATGGGCGGCTGGCTGCGGAGCGCGTAGTTGATCCGGATACGGGTGAGGTCTACGCGGAACGAGACCAAATGCTGGATCACGATGAAGTGCGCAGAATTGTGTCTTCCAATATTAAGGAAGTCAAAGTTCGTTCTCCATTGACCTGTGAGCTGGTCCACGGCGTATGCTCCAAATGCTACGGTATGGACTTGGGCCGTGGAAAGATGGTTGAAGTTGGCGCAGCCGTAGGCATTGTGGCTGCCCAATCTATTGGTGAGCCTGGCACCCAGCTGACCTTGCGCACTTTCCACACAGGTGGTGTGGCCGCCGGCGGTGATATCACCACTGGCCTTCCTCGTGTCGAAGAGCTCTTTGAAGCTCGTAAGACGCCTAAAGGCGAAGCTGTGGTCTCCGAAATCGCTGGCGCTGCATATGTTGAGCAGTCCGATCGCTACAGCGATCTGCGCGTTGTTCGCGTTGAACATAGTGAGATGATCAGTGACGAATACGACTTGCCTGCCGGATGGATCGTTGCTGTCGAAGATGAGAACGAAGTCAAAGACGGTGATGTGCTGGCGAGGCAAGCGGAGGATGAAGACGCCACCATTGTTGCTCAGAACGCTGGGAGAGTCCGTATCGAAGAAGGGGAAGACGGCAGTGGTGCTAAGGTGATCGTCTCCTACGAGGCGCATCAAGAGGCAGAATATGAAATCCCCAGCAATGCCCGGCTTATGATCAAAGATGGTGAACATGTCGAACCAGGTCAGCCGCTTACTGAAGGATCCCTCAATCCCCACCGGATCCTCAGAATTCAAGGCCGACAAGCTTGCCAGATATACTTGCTTTCAGAGGTTCAGCAAGTATATCGTTCTCAGGGGCAGAACATCAATGATAAGCATTTTGAGGTCATCATTCGCAAGATGATGTCAAAGGTTCAGGTTACACGGCCCGGCGACACGGAATATCTCCCCGGTGATTTGGTGGACTACCTGGAACTAAAACACGCCAATGAGAAGATGCTGGCGGAGGCTAAGCGTCCGGCCAAGTTTATCGAAATCCTCCTGGGAATCACGAAGGCCTCCTTGAGTACCGAATCGTTTCTCTCCGCATCTTCGTTCCAGCATACTATCAAAGTGCTGGCCCAAGCAGCAATCGCTGCCACGGAAGATCCACTGTATGGCCTTAAGGAGAATGTGATCATCGGAAAGCTGATTCCGGCCGGAACCGGCTTCTCCAAGGGACGGTTTTCTGAGCCCGGATTTGCCGATGTGGCCAGAATGCAGGAAGAAAAACAACAGGAGAAATCACCTTTGGCTGAGGCAATTGCCGGGGACGAGCAAGTTCCTGCGCCGCATCCAACGGCTGCGGACTGAAATGCCCTGAAAGAGTAGAAAAGATAGATTATCCCGCCGGACACCAGACTGTCCGGCGGGATTTTTTGAATCTAGAGAAGGGACTATATTTCGCACCCTGCCGCCTGTGTTGTAAATGCTGCTTCCCTGGTCATTGAGGTGAAACTATCTATGCAACTTCAGCCAAGTTTTTACGTATACTTAAGCAGAACGATTCAGGTCTTTGCCTGATGGCACATCCAGAATCCGGCCGAATTCCTGTTAGAAGTCTGCGAGATCGTATTTCGGCCCATAGGTGACCAAATCAGGCACTCAGGAGCAATGCAGTGCAAGATGTTGAGACGGAATGGCTCACTCAAGCGATATCCGGTGATCCAGATGCCTTCGGGCGGCTGGTGGAAACCTATCAAGTGCCAGTATACAATTTGTGTTACCGCATGTTAGGCGATCACTACGAGGCAGAAGACGCAGCTCAGGAAGTCTTCCTTAAAGCGTACAACTCGATGGGTCGGTACGACATTGGCCGGTCTTTCTCTACCTGGCTGCTCTCCATCGCAGCTCACCATTGCATTGATCAGATCCGGAAGCGGCGAATGACCGTTGTGCCCATCGAAGATCTTCCTTACCAGCAGGTGGCTGATCCATCTCCTGGGCCGGAAATCTCACTGAGTGTTGGGGAATACCAGACGCAAATCCGAAAGCTTCTTGGAGCATTAAGTCCTGAAGATCGTGGAGCAATTGTGATGCGCTATTGGTACGAATTTTCTTATGAGGAGATCGCAGAAGCGCTGGATCTTACGGTAAGCGCGGTGAAAAGTCGCTTACATCGAGCGAGGCGAACATTGGCTCACAGTTGGATAGAAGCATCTTCAAATCCTTATACTGCAGAGAGGAAGCGTAATGAATCACCAGCTTTTTGAGGATTGGTTGTTCTCCGAAGATCCGCTCAGTCCCGACCAGGTGCAGGCCCTGGAAGATCATCTGAAGACTTGCGACTCCTGTCGTCAATTATCCGTAGCCTGGTCAGAAGTGGAAACGCTTTTTGTATCCGCGCCACCGGCCATGCCTGCTGCTGGGTTTACCGCCCGGTGGAAAGCCCATTGGCGGTTCCAGCTCGCGGATAAAAACCATAAACGGCAGCAAAAGCAAACCTGGGCCATATTTGGAGTTACTACCCTCGGTACGATCTTACTATTTATGTTGATGTTTGGTCAATTTCGGTCAGCGATCGACACCCCAACAGACCTATTTCTCTTCTGGGTTACATGGATGACGTCTCTGTTATCATACGCGAATGCGGTTCAAGATGTCTCCTTGACCCTATTGAGGACCTTGCTATCGGTGTTGCCGCTGTCCTATTGGGTGGTATCGCTCTCTGCGCTATGTGCACTGAGCTTGCTCTGGATCTTTTCATTACGGCATTTCTACTTCCGAGGAGGATTATTCAATGAAGCAGACGATTAAGCTAGCCCTATTATTGGTGGTTTTCATTTCTCTCGCTGTGCCGGGAACTGCCCTAGCGAAGGGCTTGAATGACGATAAAGTAGTTGCCGGTGGCACTTTTACGCTGCGCAGTGGGGAGACTCTTGACGGCAGTTTAGTAGTATTTGGGGGAGCTGTTACTCTGGAAGCAGGCTCTCAAGTCAACAGGGATGTTGTTTTGTTGGGCGGGACTGTAAATCTTAATGGCAACGTGGACGGCAATGTGGTCGGCATAGGGGGCGTCGTCACCTTGGGCAAGAGTGCGGTCGTCGGTGGCGACCTGACTACCGTAGCCGCCACACTCAACCGAGAGGAAGGGGCACGCATTGAGGGACAGATCATCACGGGCTTCCGGCCCTCAATTAATTTTCCGCCAGTCGGAGGCGTTTATATTCCCGAAGTTCCGAATGTCGGATTCAGATTTCCACCCTTCTTCAATGTCATCTGGTTCCTCTTCCGCACTTTTTTATGGTCGGCACTGGCAGTCTTGTTAGTCATGTTTCTCCCGACGCAGACGGAACGGGCCGCCAATGCTATTGTCCGGCAGCCGGTTCTATCTGGCGGCATCGGTTTGTTGACCGCTATTGTAGCGCCGCTGCTGTTAATAGGAATCGCTATCACGATTATACTGATCCCTGTCAGTTTGGTCGGAGCCTTGGTGCTTGCCGTGGCCTGGTTCTTCGGTCGGATTGC
>DASQQR010000111.1:0-6454 GCA_035643335.1 Anaerolineales bacterium | reverse complement strand
ATTGAGGAGCTCTTGGCGGAGAGCTATCCATAACAGAGCATGGAAGATTGCATTAATTCCCAGCCTTCCAATCTCCCACTCTCCCAGTCTTCCAACGAGATGGAGTTTCTATGATCGCTGACATCGGATTAATCTCACTCTTGATCGGCTTCCTTTTCTCAATTTACGCCACCCTGGCCTCGTTCTACGGCGGCTGGCGGGATCGAGCCGCATGGGTCGAGAGCGCCCGCAACGTCTCCATCGTAACCTTTCCAATGCTGACGATTGCGGTCCTGGCGGTGGTTTATTCGCTATATATAATGGACTTCTCCCTGGCATACGTGACTGACGTCTCCAGCCGGGCTATGTCTCCATTCTTACGCCTGACGGCATTGTGGGGTGGCCAGCAGGGTTCGGTTCTGTTCTGGGCCTGGATCATGGCCGGTTTCGTCATAATCGTTCTCTTGCGCAAATGGGAGACGGATAGGGAGTTGATGCCCTATGTCATTGGCGTGGCCATGTTAACCACGGCCTTTTTCGTCGGGGTGGTGGTCTTTATCACCAATCCCTTTGGGCGTCTGTGGCATTTCCCGGGAGCCAACGATCTCACCACCGCAGTTTTACAACCCAGAGGCGCCATGCCCTACGTTCCTCCGGATGGGCAGGGTCTCAACCCGCTGCTGCGCCACTTCGGCATGATCGGCCATCCGCCGACCACATACATTGGTTTCACCGGTTTTGTCATCCCTTATGCCTTCGCCATAGCCGCTCTGATTACCGGCAAATCTCGGGAGGATGGCTGGATCCGCACCACCCGGCGTTGGACGCTGGTGGCATGGATCTTCCTGACCATCGGGCTGGTGTTGGGCGGGCGCTGGGCCTATGATGTTTTGGGCTGGGGAGGATTTTGGGGTTGGGACCCGGTGGAGAATGCCATGTTCATGCCCTGGCTGACCGGAACAGCCTTCCTGCACTCCGTGATGATGACCGAAAAGCGCGGCATGCTTAAAAAGTGGAACATGATCCTGATCATCCTGACCTATGCCTTGACCGTCTTCGGCACATTCATCACCCGCACCGGGGTGATCAGCTCGGTGCACGCCTTCGCCAAGTCTGCGCTGGGTCCGGCCTTTTTCATCTTCATCGGCCTGACTTTCATTGGTTCATTGTCACTGCTCTTTTCTCGCTGGGAGAGCCTGAAATCCGAACACCAGCTGGAGAGTTTCTTCTCCCGAGAGGCGGCTTTCGTGCTTCAGAACCTGCTCTTCCTGGCAATCGCCTTCGCAGTCTTTTGGGGTACGGTCTTCCCGCTGATCTCCGAACTGGTTACCGGAACCAAGATCACCGTCGGACCGCCCTATTTCAAAGAAGTGACCGGGCCGTTGTTCTTCGTCCTGGTATTGCTGATGGGGGTTGGCCCGCTGTTCGCCTGGCGCAAGCAAGCGGGCCGAAACCTGGGTCGAGCCATGCTGGCGCCGTTTTTGGCCTCCCTGGGGATCACTGTTTTCTGGGGCTATGCCCACCGCATGCACCCGGCCTCAATCTTCGGTTTGTGGCTGATTTCATTTGTGTTGCTGGCGATAGCAGCCGAGTTTTGGAAGGGGATACGTGCTCGCATGGCCGGGCGACGGGAAAATCCGCTCACGGCTTTGGCGAAGTTAGTTGGCCGCAACCACCGCCGCTACGGGGGCTACATCATCCATCTGGGGGTGGTGATGATGGCTCTGGGCGTAATTGGAGACGCGTACTTCAAGCAGGAGACCCAGGCCAGCCTGGCGCCAGGGGAGTCATTGCAGCTGGGCGCTTATAGCCTGCGCTACGATGGGTTGCGCGATTATCCCGGTTCGGATGGTCGTGAAGTGGTAGAAGCCTCTACTGCCCTGTACAAAGACGATGTTTTCATTCGCCAGCTGCAACCTCGCCGGGATTTCTTCGTTGTTCAGGAGCAGCCGGTTACCGTCCCGGCAGTATATTCCACGCCTGGAGCGGACGTGTACGTCTTGCTGGTGGGCTGGGAAGAGGCTAACCACGATCTTACAACCTTCAGAATATATCTCAACCCGCTAATCAACTGGGTATGGGCCGGCGGCGTTGCCATGATCCTGGGAACGCTAATCGCGGCCTGGCCAGCCGGAGGCAAGCGGATTGAATCTACTTATGTGCTCAAACCCGGACGGTTGCAGCCTCAGCCCAGCACAGGAGATTAATCCATGCGTAAGCCAATCCTTATCCCTTATCCCCTATGCCCCTTACTGTTGGCGATTCTCACCCTCGCGGCCAGCTTATTCGCTGTTGCGGTCGTGTATGCGCAAACAAACGTTCCAACTGACGATGAGGTCAACGCCATCGCCGGGCAGCTATACTGCCCGGTGTGCCCCAACACCCCGCTGGATGTGTGCGAGACCCAGGCTTGCAAGGACTGGCGGGCGCAGATTCGCGACCAGCTGGCAGCCGGGTGGAGCGAGGAACGTATCATCAATTACTTCGTCACTCAATACGGTGAGCGTGTGCTGGCAGAACCAGGGCGCAGTGGGTTCACCTCTCTGGTTTGGGTGCTGCCGGTGATCGCCGTAGTCCTGGGATTGGTGGTCGTTGGGCAAATATTGCGTGGCTGGCGGGCGCAGCCGGTTCCTGGCCAACTGTCACCCCCTTCCATGCCTCAAGTTTCCCCAGAGATCCTGGCGAAAATCGAGCGAGAATTACGGGAAATCGATTGAATTCACGGAAGAGTGGAAGAGATGGAAGATCGGAAGACTGACCTTTTCCTCCATTTCACGATTTCGACCTCCCGATGGAAATGAGGTGAATGAAGATGGATATTGGAGCGGTTTTAGTGGGTATGGCTCTGCTGGTCCTGACTGTCCCGATTGTGGTGAAACCTTTCCGGCAGAACCAGTTAGAGGGAACAAGCCCAAATCAACCTGAGGGGCAGCCTGCCCTCAACGGGGACTACTTAAAACCTCAGCGTGAGCAAGTCCTGGCCGCGCTGGGGGACCTGGATTTTGATTATCAGATCGGAAAGATCGCCGAGCAGGACTATACCGTCCTGCGGTCAGAGTTGGTCTCTCAAGCGGCCCAGCTAATCCAGTCACAAGAGACAGAGGATGAGGCCATCGAAGAGCTGATCCGAGCTCGCCGGGAGACGCTATCTTTGGTCGGCGCGCGTAAATGCAACCAGTGTGGCAGAAAGTTGTCGGTAGATGACCGTTTCTGTTCCGCATGTGGAGAGCCGGTAGGAGCAAAGAGTGAGGCAAGAGAATAGGGTTGGAAGAGTGGAAGACTGGAAGTTGGTTTTTCCCAACCTTCCAGTCTTCCACCTTCCAGCCTTCCAATCTACAGAATGGTAAATAAGAAATGGGAATAATTTATAGATTGTATGCTTTAACATTAGCAATACTTATGCTCCGCCCTGCCACATCCGTGAACGCTCAGACTGAGCCGCCGCCGGCTGCTCCCGAAGCGACCTGGACGGGTGAAGTGACCGGGATCATCGTAAATCGCAGCCCGGGCAGTGAAGTTCCGGATAAAGTGGACGTCATGCTGCACGCCTGGGATCAAAGGCAGGGTGAAAAGTTCATGCTGCACGGTGAGAGTACATCGGAGGGCGATTTCCGCTTTGAAGAGGTTTCCTTCGAGCCGGGCTTGATCTATGCCGTGATGGCAGACTACGAAGAGGCCATGTATTATTCTGAGCCTTACCAGGTAAAAGAAGGTGAGACCAGCTTCGATCTTGAAGTGCCCATTTACGAGAGCAACAACGACCTCTCTCAGGTCAAGGTTGACCAGATGCACGTCCTGTTTTATTTCGCCCAGGGTGGCCTGGCGGTTTCGGAGGTCTATGTGCTCTCCAATAGCGGGGATTACACGGTCAAAGACGCGGTGGATCTGGAAGATGGGACGAAAGCTACGCTGCAGCTTCCGCTGCCGGAAGAAGCCGCCAATCTCTATTTTGAAGGCGATCCCGGAGGCCGCTACGTTCAGATTGAAGGTGGATTTGCTGATACGGCGCCCCTGGTGCCTGGATACGCCAACACCCAGATCATGCTGGCCTACGTCCTGCCGTACGAGGACGCCTTTACCTACACTTACGCCGCCCCGCTCGAAATCGTAAGCCTGAGTTTCCTGTACCCGGAAGATGGTGGGATAAACCTCAAAGGCGAGGGTCTCACTCCGGCCGGCTCCTGGCCGATGGGAAACGGGGGCAACTTCGGCGTGCTTTCCCACCCCGTGCTCCAACCGGGGGAGACGGTGCAACTGAACATCTCTGGAGAACCCCTGGCAGCCCCTGCCAGCATGCTGGCGACGGGAAGTGTGGAAGAACCGGCCAAGAAGTCTACGAATCTGGGTCTCGGCATCGGCGGCATCGTATTGGGATTGGCGCTGGTGGGGGTCGGCGTGTGGTGGTGGCGCAAACCCCAGGAGGATGAACTGGAAGACGTGGAAGCTGGCGAAGAAGAAGCTGCTTTCGAGCATACGCTAACAGAGATCGCCCTGTTGGATGAGGCTTTTGAGCGCGGGGAGATCCCTGAAGAGGGCTATCGTGACCAGCGCGCCCGCTTGATCCGGCAGGTCAAAGGTGACCTGCAATCCGAAAGCGCCGGTTAGAGTTATAGACGAGTTGGGGTTATGTGGAAAAGAATTGGCCTTCTATTGGTGCTCAGCAGTATTTTATTGTCCGCCTGTTCTTCCGGACAATCCGGGATTGTGCTCGAGCGCGAGCGTATTGACGCCGGTGAGGTGGTCAATGGGGAAATTGTCACCCGCCAGATCTCGGTGAGCAATGAGGGCAATGTGAACCTGGTGATTGACGCCGTGACAACTTCCTGTGGCTGCACGAAAGCAACCCTGGAGCCGATGACTATCCCGCCGGGAGGCAGCGGCGTCCTGACCATCGAATTCGACTCGGGTGCCCATGGTGAGGAACTGACCGGCAGTTTGGTGCGCCAGATCTTCATCGCTTCCAACGATCCCCAGCGGCCTGAGATCAAAATTGAGCTCGCAGCAACCGTTTTAGCGAAAAAATACCCCTAGCAATCTGCTAAAGAGAAAAGCATCTTTCTTGGTCTGCAATTTGTTAGTGCATTGCTCACGTTCTTCGTCAAAAAATGATCATGCATTCGAGCGTACAAAAATAAACGAAAAAAAGAGGCGCGTTACGGAATGAGAAAATCCCAGGGGTTCACTTTCCCATAAATCACGCTTTGCAGCTCAAAGTGCAAATGAGGACCGGTAGATCTGCCTGTGTTTCCGACAGCGCCGATATACGAGCCTTGGGCCACGTTCTGGCCACAGGTTACTGCTGCAGCGCTCAGATGAGCATAGGCGGACTGCCATCCGGTACCATGATCAATCACGATCAGGTTGCCATAGCCGTATTCGCTCCAGCCAGAAAAAACTACCACGCCGCTATCCACTGCGTAAACGGCGTTGCCCTCTGCCCCGGCGATATCCAGGCCCCGGTGTAATCCTGAGTAATCATTTCCAGAGAGCGTGCGCGCCACGGTGGGCCAGACAAAGGTGCCGATTCCAATGGCCCCTTCGTAGATCTCACCACAGTAACCGGAACCATAATAGGCGGCCGCAGCGGGGTTACTGCGCGAGATCGCCGGCGGTCCCCAATCTTTTAATTCCCTTCGTCCCCCTGGGATAATCAGCCAGGTTGCCTCATCGATATTAATATCCCCTGTGGCGACCGCGACCAGGTCAAACCGGTTTCCGGGGTATTCCAGGATGGCATCCGGTTCAACCTCAAAGAATGCGGCAACTTCCTCCAAGGTATCACCGGCCTGCCATTGGTAGTAGGCACCGTCGACTGGTAATATGTTGATCTCCTGGCCGGGACTGAGGTATTGTGGGTTATCCCGTAGCACCTCATAGTTTCCCCACAAGATCGTTTCCGGCTTCAGGTTGTACTTCTCGGCAATTGCAAACAGGTTATCCCCGGGTTGTACGAGGTACATAGTCACGTCCACCCGAGGGCGATTAGGGATGATAGTTCTCAACTTCGCCAGCCGAGGAATCCCGTTAAGATAATCTGTTTTTGGCCAGTTAAAAGCGGGTAACTTTACCTCGCCTTTTTGACCTTTCATTCCCGCTTCTGATGTGAGGGTAATCTTCATCGCGTCTTGTTTATTCGTGTTGCCCTCTTTTCGGGAGATTATCAGGTTGCGCACCATGAATGCAGCGAGGATCACTGGCGCGATCAATAAAACGGAAATCATCATCCGGGACCACGAGCTTAGGCGTTTCAACAAGGTCGCCTGGCACATCCTTCCGATTTTTCCAATGGCGTTTTTAAGTGAGACCTTCACCCCGGTTGGATCCTTCATTGCCCGACGCCCTGGTGGCGGAAACAATTCAGCCATAGAAAAAAAATTATATCATGTGCGGAAAAGCGAATATTTGAAAATATAACTTACTCACTATTCAGCTTTCGCCTACCTCAAACCTCTCTTACGTGACCCGCTAAGGAAAA
>DASQQR010000110.1:0-3988 GCA_035643335.1 Anaerolineales bacterium | reverse complement strand
GACATTTCAGACCTCAGCGCCCTGGCCCAGGTGGGCGCCTACGATGTCGCTCACGAGGCCATGGACGTGGACGTTTCAGGCCAGTACGCTTTCATTGCCGACGGGTATATCGGCCTGAGAGCGGTGGAAGCGGTCGTGGAGATCGAGCCCCAGCTGGTTGGCACTGCTGCAACCCAGGGAAATGCCGAAGATGTTGCTGTGAAGGATAACCTGGCTTATCTGGCCGCCGGCGAAAGCGGGGTGCGTGTGTTGGACGTTTCCGATCCCAGGCTGATTCGGGAGATCGGTTTTTACGATACCCCTGGGCAGGCGCTTGCCGTGACCATTGCCGGAGATTTCATCCTGGTGGCAGACGGGAACGAGGGTCTTCACGTTCTGTTTCTGTCTAATCCAGATCCTGCCAACCTGAGGCTGGAGGAGATTTCCTCCCTGGAGGTTCCGGGCCGGGCGGACGGTGTGGCTGCCTCCGGTACGCATATCTACGTTGCGGCGGGCGATGCCGGCCTGATCGTGGTCGATTTTTCCGACCCCTCGGCACCTACCCAGGTGGGCGTCGAAAGTGCGGCTGGAAATGCCGTCGGGGTGGCTGCTTTTGGCGATTATGCCTACGTCGCTGCCGGTGGCGATGGCCTGCGCGTCGTGGATGTGTCCGATCCCACCAGGCCCGCCGTGGTTGGCACGTACGATACGCCTGGGGATGCCCGCGCGGTCACAGTGGCTTCCGCCGGAGACCGGCTTTATGCTTACGTCGCCGATGGCAGCGCAGGGCTGCGCGTGGTCGACGTAACCGATCCCCGACAGCCAATTGAAGTCGGCTTCAATGACCAGCCCGATTTCGTCCAGGATGTGGTCGTGGCCGGGGATCTGGATTATCTTGCCAGCCGGCAGGATGGCTTGTGGATCCTGGACGTTTCCGACCGGTCCAACCCCCAGGAGCTCGGCTTTTACGACACGCCCGGAGAGGCCCATGGCCTGTTCCTGGCTGGCGATCTCGTCTATGTCGCCGCCTACGATCGCGGTTTGCGGGTCATTAACGTGGCTGTCCCTCAAGTTCCTGTGGAAGTCGGCTTCTATGATGCCCCCAAGATCGTCCAGCACGTGGCTGTAGAGGGGGATTACGCTTACCTGACGGATGGCCAGCGTGGCTTGCGGATTGTCGATATCAGCACGCCCCGCCAGCCGCGAGAAATTGGCTTCAACGACCAGCTGGGAGGCACTCAGGGTCTGGCCGTGCGCCAGAACCTCGCCTATGTGACCAACCGGGTGGGATTGGAAGTCGTGGACGTAAATGATCCGAGCGATCCTGCCAGGCTTGGGTCGATCGCCACCAGCGGGGATGCAGTCGGTGTGGCCCTGGAGGGTAATTATGCCTTTATCGCCGATGGTGGCCAGGGTCTCAGCATTGTCGATATCGGCAATCCCGCAGAACTGAAATTGGTCGGCGTCTTTAATACCCCTGGATATGCCTGGAACGTGAGCGTGGCCGGCAACTACGCATACATCGCCGACGGCGATGCCGGCCTGTATATTGTCAATATCTCCGATCCTGCCGACCCGCAGACCACCAGCGTGCTGGCGGACTTAACCGATGCCCGTGGGGTGCTTACGATCAGTAATTTCCTCTTCCTCGCAGATGGAGTCAATGGTTTGAAGGTGGTGGATATCGACAAACCCGCCGCCCCGGAACTGATCGGCTCCTTGGATACGCCGGGTACTGCCCTGGCCGTGGCCTCCTCCGGGGTCTATGTGTTCATTGCCGACGGCCCCGAGGGCGTGGAAGTCGCCTATGTGATCAATCCAGCCCAACCGGTTCAGGTTGGATCTTTCGTCACGGAAGGCGGCAGTTTGGAGATTGCCGTCGAGCCTGGCCCGGTCGAGGAAGGGCAGCCGGGCCATTTCTATATCTATGCCGCCGCAGGCGAGCATGGTCTCCAGGTCTTAAACGCCGAGAAGTCCGCGGTCATAGTTGGGAAAGGTATCTATGAATCGCCCGGCAACGCCTCCTTGAGGCAGGTGGTTTCCGCCTTTCTGGGTGCATTGACCGGCCAGGGCGTGTCCCGCAAGGCCCTGCGCACCGCCTTTCAGATGGTGGTCGACTTCGGCGTTATCGGATTCCTGGGCCTCTTCGTCTGGCTGGCATTTTTCTCCCAGTTCGTCTTGCCCCTTAAACATCTTTCCGAAAGGATGAATGCTTTTAACCGCCTCGTCCTGTATCTCTTCGGCGGTCACGGCCCGGCGATTCGGATTGAGGACGGCGTGGTGCGTGAACGTCCAGGCGAATCGGAGCGTCATGGCCCTGGCGTTGCCCTCCTGGACACGACCAGCGCCGCCATGCTGCGCAGCAAAACCGCCTTTACCCGCACTGCGGGTCCAGGCGTGGTGTTTACCGCCGCGAATGAGTTCGTCCACCAGGAGGCGATGGATCTGTACGTCCAGGTCCGGCCCATTCCCGCCCTGGGCCCCACTCAGAAGCCGACCCCTCAGGGGACTTGGGAGCCTGAAAGCCCCTTTGAACCTCGCCAGGCAGACGAGTCCGAAGAAGAATATCAGATTCGCCAGGACCGCCGCAGGGACACCAGCGGCTGGACCCGAGACGGTGTCGAGGTGGTTCCCAATATCCTGGCGATATTTAAATTGATCAGCAAGAAAGGCCAGGGGTTCACGCAGTTTGGCTACAATCCCGAGTCGGTGCGCCTGGCGATCACCCGCGAGGGGGTCGTCCCCGAGGCTCTCCGCCATGTGCGCTGGTTCGAGCTGCCCGCCTACCTGGCCGTGGATCTGTGGCGCGAGTATCTGGGCAAATTCACTTTAAACGAATTGTTCGATCCTGATACGGCCCAGGAGAAGGGCCTGGCCGTGGAGCAGGAAGTGGAAGTGGACACGCCTTCGGCCAACAGCGATGCGACCTGGGCCCAACGCGGCGAAACGGGTCTGGAGATCATTAAGCGCATGGTCAGGGCGCGGCTGACTCAATCTGCGGTTGAGGAACTGGACTCCGTCGGCAAGCCTGCTGGAAACCAGCTGCCAAGCCGTGAATATGAGATTTTGAACGCGATGGGCATCCAGGCCCTGGGCGCTTCGATCAGCAATCTACAGTTTCCACCCGTGATTGAGGATCAGCTCGTCCAGCAATGGCTGTCCACCTGGCTCAAAAGAGCCCAGGAGGAGCGACAAAGTATCGAGCAGCAGCGCAGTTACGCCGTTCACGAAGGTAAGAACCTGGCCTTGAAAGAATACGCCGGCCAGGTGAAGCGGCATCTTGAGGCCAGGCTGCTCGATCCAACCGGAAAGTGTAAGGCGGATCGGCGCGCTGTGCCGGAATTAGCCTCGATGCTGGCTATGCTTTTGGAAGGCACCCAGGACTTGGTCGTTCGGGATACGCGCATACACCGCTTCCTGGAGGAGGAAGAAAAGGCCCTGATGGACATGATCGATTGGGTTCGTCGCAACGGAGCATAGCCGGGATGTATTCTAGGCAATTGACATCCGCTCTCAGGGACCTGCTCTTCGCCTACTTGGTTGAACGCGTCTTTGCAACCTTGCGCATCGGCGCCCTGATCCGCAAGTGGACACTGATCTTCTTCGCAGCCTTCTTTTGGCTGCTGTTGGCCTGGAGCATTCACCCGCTCGTGCCGGGGGCCGAGCTGGTCCGAAACCTCTTGTATCCCATCCGGGCCTTGTTTGCAGCCGATGTATTTCGCCACATCCTGGTCGGTGCCTTTGCGTTCTGGGTCGCCTACCGCATCGCCGCCATCTACCTGGACGATATTTTCGAACTGAAGGATGTTCCCCTGGCCGGCCGTTTTATCCGCCAGACTGCTTTCGCCACCAAGTACGACCTGATTGAGATCAAAGATGGAAAGGTCGCCCCGGAGCATCGCGAATCGCCCATCGTTCGCATCGGGGGGCCAGGTATGGTTCGCGTTTATCTCGAGAACGCGGCCTTATTCGAAAAGATTGATGGCAGCCCGCGGGTCATCCGGCCAAC
>DASQQR010000109.1:0-6935 GCA_035643335.1 Anaerolineales bacterium | reverse complement strand
TAGTAGTGGTTACGGGGAGGTTGGAAGGCTGGAAGATCGGGAGGTCGGGAGGGAGGCGTATTCTCCGGCTCCCATCGAGGGCCGCGGCGATCGGGGCTTCGATGGGACGCGGATGAACGCGGATGCCGCGGATGTCTTTGTATTATGGCTATGTAGTGGTTTGGTGACAGGAAAGGGCTAATCGCTGGTATGCTTCCTGGATAGCTTTCTGTTCCTGTTCTTCGAGGGGGCGCCACTCCTCGTTGGTGTGATCCAGCCAATGCGCCAGGCGAGGGTGCCATGTTTGCCAAATTTCTCTTGAGCATTCTTCCCAGAGCGTTGTACCTTCCAGGCGCCTGATCCAGGCCAGATCTTTTTCGAGCAGGGCTAATTCCATCTCCAATTTCGTGTAGCAACAGGCTGTATAAGGCAAGCGCTCTGCCTTTGCCTGAGGATAGGTTGTGCCTTCGACCAATGTGTAGGGGGAGATCTTGAATAGCCCAGCGAGTAATGAGATGGTGCGCTCGCTGGGGATGCTGAGGTCCATCTCGATGTGGGAGACGGCCACGCGTGAGATGGCCAGGCGCTCTGAGAGGGTCTGCTGCGTCCATCCATGTGCTTTGCGTAATCTGGATATGCGCTTGCCGATGCTTTCGAGCATGATGTAATAACTATACCTTAAAACAGGTTCTAGGCTGTGCCAAGGCTTAGCACTTCGTGCTAAGTAGGTTAGCAGACAGGGAGGGAGAAGTCGGGTACCATTATGGACGTGTTGGCGTGGCGGATTAATGGGACGCGGACGAGCGCGGAGAACGCGGACGCTTTTATTATTATGAAATGGATATTCTCCGATTCCTATGGATCCGGGCAAATACCTTGCAACAAATATTGGGCATAAGGAGATTGAGATGGCGATTAGACGAGCGTTGATCACGGGGATCACCGGGCAGGATGGCTCTTATCTGGCGGAATTCTTGCTCGAACAAGGATATGAAGTGATCGGCATGGTGCGGCGTTCGAGCACGGTGAATTTCGAGCGCATCGAGCATATTCAGGACAGGATCACGCTGGTCTCGGGCGATTTGATGGACCAGGTCTCGTTGATCGACATCCTGGAACAGCACCGTCCCAGCGAGGTTTACAATTTGGCGGCGCAGTCTTTCGTGCAAACCTCCTGGGACCAGCCGGTCTTCACTGGAGAGGTGACGGCGCTGGGGGTTACCCGGATCCTGGATGCCGTGCGTCTCGTCGATGCAGACATCCATTTCTACCAGGCCAGTTCTAGCGAGATGTTCGGAAAAGTGCGCGAGGTGCCGCAAAACGAGGAGACGCCCTTCTACCCGCGCAGCCCTTATGGCGTGGCCAAGGTTTACGGGCATTGGATCACGGTGAATTATCGTGAGAGCTACGATCTATTCGCCTGTTCGGGGATCTGTTTCAATCACGAAAGCCCACGACGGGGCCAGGAGTTTGTCACCCGCAAAGTGGCGCGAGCGGCGGCCCGGATCAAGCTGGGATTGGATGCCGAGCTGCGCCTGGGTAACCTGGATGCGCAGCGCGACTGGGGATACGCGCCGGATTACGTGCACGCGATGTGGTTAATGCTCCAGCAGGATGAGCCGGAGGACTTCGTCGTGGCCACGGGCAGAACACACACGGTGCAGCGCTTCGTCGAATTGGCTTTTGAGGTCGTTGGCCTGGATTGTCGCAACTACGTGGTTCAAGATCCGAGATTTATGCGCCCTGCGGATGTTGATCTCTTGGTGGGGGATCCCAGCAAGGCCAGGGAAAAGATGGGCTGGGAGGCGAGCACGTCGTTTGAGGAGTTGGTGGAGATCATGGTGGAGGTGGAGTTGGATGGGCAGGAATGAGGAATGGAAGGGGGGAGATTGAAGGTTTCCAACGGCTTCACACTGTAAGCGTTCTCCGGCCTCGGTCAGGAGACCTCGGCGATCGGAGGGAGTGCTACTTTGCATCTGAGAATGGCCACCAGATTTGGCGGTCGTTGAGGGCCCAGCTGGGGTAGGGTTCGCTGGCCAGGAAGCGGTGGGCGTATAGACCGGCGAGCTTTGCATAACGCTCACCGCCTTGCTCGGCAAGGGAGTAAAGCAGGGCGGTTTGAGCTGCATCGGCAAGGCGGGTCAGGGCGTCTTTGCTGTACCACTGGGCCTTTTCCGGACCGTAAGAGCTCAGGTCATCGAAAGTCGCCTCAATCACTCTACGGGCCAGCTGAGATTCGGGCGTGCCCACTTTCTCCAGGAGGGGGATGAACTCGTCCAGGAAGGGTTCGTGGGCGCCTTTCTTGTGCATGGCCTCCAACATATCCAGCGCTTGAATATTGCTGGTGCCCTCCCAGATGGCAGTGACCAGGGCTTCCCGGTGCAGCCGGGAGATGGCGTATTCCTCCATGAATCCCAAGGCGCCAAAAAGCTCCATGCCCAGGCGGGTGGCCGCGGCAGCATGCTCGGCGGAGCGATTCTTGGCCAGGTGAGACAGGAAGCGGGCGTAATGGTAAGCCAGGGTGTAAGGGGGCGTCTCTTTCCAGGCCTGATCGAAGGCCTGAATGGCATGGAAGACCAGGCTCAATCCAGCTGCGATGCGAACGGCCAGGTCGGTCAGATCCCAGCGGATCAAGGGGTGCTCCACCAACCGTTTTCCGAATGCGTGGCGGTGCTGGACGCGAAAAACGGATTCCAGGTGGGCTTTGCGGGCCAGCCCCATGGCGCCGACCGCGTTGGCCAGGCGCGAGACGGTCAGATTCTCCAGAGTGTAGTAAATGCCCAGTCCAGCCTCGCCCACCAGGTGAGCCTGGCTGCCGTGGAATTCCACTTCACCGGTGGGCACGGCACGGGTGGCGGCCTTGTCCTTCAGGCGCCGGACGGTGAAATTGAGCTGGCCTTGATCGTCCAGGCGCGGGACGAGGAACAGGGCGATGCCTTTGGGGCCGGCTCGGGCTGCCTCGGGGCGGGCGGTGACCACCGCCAGGTCGGCCAGGCCGGCGTTGCTGGCGAAATACTTTTCTTCACCGTACAGGCGCCAGGCTCCATTTTTCAGGCGGGCGGCGGTGGAATTGGCGCCGAGGTCGCTGCCGCCCTGGGTTTCGGTCATCCAGGTGGCTCCCCAGGCCTCGCCGCTGAGCAGCGGTTCGAGCCAATCTTTAAGTTCAGGGGCGTATTTGTAGATGGCGTAGGCGGTCTGGTTGGTGACGATCAGGGAGCAATACAGTCCGGGATCGGCCAGCAAGAACCCCAGGGCGAAATGGTGGTGCCAGGAGCCGCCTTCGTAGGGGGGACGGTTGATAAACGCCATCTCTTTGAGCAGGTCAGCGTGAGCGGGGCTGAGGCGGGCTCGATCCACGCGCTTGCCATCCAGATCATGCATGACCAAAACGGGATTTGCGCGGTGGTCAACATGATCGGCAATTTCATAGGCTTTTCCCCCGGTCAGTTCGCCAAATTGGGCGAGTTCCGGTTCATGGGCGGGAAAATCCGTCCAATAGTGTTGGAGGATATTTTTGAGGTCCGGCTCGAGATGCCAGTGGTTTTTGTGATAAGCGTAGGATTGGAATTCCATTTTATATCCGTCATATTTCGTGGGGCTGGTCCTTTTTATAACTGGCCCGTGTCGCCCCAGGATTCGAGCAGGTTGGCGTAATTGGGGTCGTCGTAGCGGCTCAGGGTGAAAGAGCCGGCGTAGGGCGGCAAGTCGCTGCCGGTTACGTGCGCGGCCAGGAGCTCGCCGGCGGCGCAAGAGACCATGATACCGAAGCCGGAAAAGGCGCCGATGAGATATGCGCCCTCCAGGGGAAGCGGACCGACCAGAGGCCGGTTCTCGATGGTCTTGGTGTAGTAGCCCCCGTCCACGACCGGTTTTGGGAGTCGGCCGAAATACTTCTGCATTTCAGGAAGCATGGTGGCCAAACCTCGTATGACGACCTCGGGATAGTGGGGATCGACCGGGACAGGCCAGACGGGCTGTTTAGGTTGGATATCGTAGGTCCACAGGATGAGGATCACCTGGCTGCTGGATCCGCCTTCCGGGCGGGTATGCACGCCGCGGGGGAACTCGTTGAGCAACCAGGTCATCTCAGGGTCGTCACTCAAAAAATCGCGCTCTTCATCAGAGAAAGGCAATTTCTGCGCGTCCTCCCAGATCAGTAAGGGGGCGTCTCGAGGGACCACTCCGATGGGGTCATTGCAGGCAATTTTTAGATGCAGTTCGGAGAAAACAGGAACCTCCGCTCCCAGCAACCAGCCAATCGGTTTTATAAGCGGACCGGCGGCATTGATGAAGGTATGGGTGGAAATCACCTGGTTGGATTCGCCGGCCAGCCTCACCGAATTAACTCTTCCGCCCCGGGTATCCACGCCGGTCACCCTGGCTTTCAGCAGCCTCGCTCCCCGGTCCCGGGCTTTGCGCAGCAGGTACATGCCCAGTTGTTGAGCGCTCAACCAGCCAGCGCGACGGACGTGGAGGGCAGCGATGGTGTCTGGCGAAAGGCCCGAGAAATGGGAATGGATCAAGGATGGATCCAGGATCAGATCCGCGCCATCAAGCCGGCTTTCGAAACCATGGGGGGAGGCAGGAACGTATGCAGGGCCGCTTGTCCCTCCGTTGTGAACGCGCAACGGACCAGCGCCGTACGCCTGAGCCTGCCCGCCCAGCCGGCGGAAGTCCCCAGCGCGATGCGGGTCTGTGGTCAAGAAGAGATAGCCGCGCCGGTTGAGCTGAAAGACGTTGCCGCTCTCGCCGGCCAGCTGCTCGAGGATATCGATGCTGCGGTTCATCAGCTGGACCATGGCGTCGTCCGGACCCGGCCACCAGTTGCGGTAGCACTCAGTGGATTTATCGCTGGTGAGGCTGAGCGGTTCACGCTCATCCACCAGGAGGATGTCCTTGATGCTGTGTTTTTCGGCCAGATGATAGGCGGCGGCGATTCCGGCGATACCTGCGCCACAAATGAGAACTTCGGCGGTTGAGTCGGGCATGAGTTGCTCCAACGAGGTTGAAGGTTCGAAACGTCGGAACGTTGAAACGTCGAAACGTTAGAACGTTTTTGAACGTTGAAGAGCTTTAAATGGATGCCGATTGACGCGGCAGATGCGGGCCTTTTTCCTCTTTAAGCAATGTCTTCAAGGCATTCAGTAAGGTGTCGATGTCCGCCTGGGTATTATATCCCTGCACGGAGATGCGCAGGGATTGGTGGTTCTCCCAGGTGGTGCAGGGGACCTCGATGTGAAATTCCTCGTATAGTCTGTCTTTAAGCCTCTTTGGCTCAGCGATTGGGGGCAAAGGGGCGACTGCCATCTGGTAATAGGAGGCCTCATCTTGAGCGTATGGAGGGTCAATTCCTGTTACCCCTGAAATTCGTTCTAACGCTTGACGGAGGAGCTGGTGGCATTCTACGCGAATATGGTCCCAATCATGATCCGCTTGAAAGCGGATGGCAGCCGGGACAGATAGATAGGCTGAATAATCGTCCGTACCGGACCACTGCAAGTTGTCCAGGTAGCGTGAGCCTGTGTCGAAGGGCGAATCTTGTCCCCATCCCCAACTGACGACCAGAGGCTCGAGCATGGATTGGACCTCCTGGCGGGCATACAGGAAAGCCGATCCTTTGGGGGCCAGCATCCATTTATGGCAATTGCCGGTGTAAAAATCGGCGCCAATCGAGACCAGGTCGAGCGGAATTTGGCCGGGCGCGTGAGCCCCATCGATGAAAGTGAGGATTCCGGCCTGCCGGGCGCGGCGGCAAACGGCCTCCACCGGAAAACACGCAGCTGTGGATGACGCTATGTGGCTCAGAAATATAATCCTGGTTCGCGGTGTTACCGCTTGCCAGAGCTCGTGGAGCACTTCCTGCGGAGAAGTGATGGGGAGCGGGACGGTTTGGCGGATGTAATGCGCCCCGGACTTCTGGCAAATAAATTCCCAGACGTTGTTGCAGGCGCCGTATTCGTGATTCGTGGATAGAATCTCGTCCCCAGGCTTGAGGTCGAGAGAACGGGCCACCAAGTTCACGGCGTGAGTGGCGTTGGGGATGCAGGCCAGGTCTTCGGCGGGGGCGCCGAGGTAGGTACCGAGCGTCTGGCGAGCTTTGGCCAGCTCAACCATCAGCTCGGCGTTGAAAAAATGCACGGGCTGGCGCTCTAGCGCTTGTTGCCATTGTTGATAGACTTTGAAGACGGGCCGGGGCGTGGCGCCGAAAGAGCCGTGGTTGAGGTATACAACACCGGGATCCAGCAAAAAGAGATTTTTAATGTCCACGGAAGGCATAGACGGTTGTCGATTGCGGATTAGATACGGGTGAACCTGGCTGGTAACGAAGCCTCACTCAGGCCGCTCGCTGTGCTAAGGCGATGGCGCCCAAAACCCCCACCCGGTCTCCGAGATCAGGAGGGACAATGTAGTTATCGATATGCTCGGTGATTGCAGGGGATTGAACATAACCGTTGAGCGCGGCTCGCAATTTTTCCCTCACAAGCGGAAAGATCTGCTTCTGTTTCATCACCCCGCCCCCCAAAATGATCTTCTGAGGGGAGAGGGCGCAGATCAGGTTCGTGAGGCCATAGGCGATGTACTGGGCTTCCAGCGGCCAGGCAGGATGCTTTTCTGGCAAACTTTCGCCGGATTGGCCCCAGCGCTTTTCAATGGCGGGGCCGTTGGCCAGGCCCTCGAAACAATCCCCATGGTAGGGGCAGACGCCTGGAAATGGATCCTTCTCGAGGTCGTGGGGGATCAAGATGTGGCCCATTTCGGGGTGGATTAAGCCGTGCAGTAGGGCCCCATTGGCCATGCCTCCGCCCCCAATCCCCGTGCCGATGGTTAAATAAATGAAATCGCCCAGTCCCTGCGCCGCGCCCCAGCGATATTCGCCCAGGGCAGCCGCGTTTACGTCGGTATCGAATCCAATTGGCAGACTGAACGACTCCTTTATCCGGCCGACCAGGTCGATG
>DASQQR010000108.1:0-5399 GCA_035643335.1 Anaerolineales bacterium | reverse complement strand
AGGGCCCACGCGCTTCAGGAACCACCTTCATGTTCCTTTACAGCGCTCTCGGGCCAGGAAAACGTGCCTTTCGGGCAAGCAGATTTGTGCACGGTGGTGTGGGTTCGCTGATCGGAGCGCTGGCAAATTTTGTCCGCCAACGGAATGGCGAAATCTGTACCGGGCAGAATGTGTCCAGGGTTGTTTTGGACGGAGACCGGGCGACAGGTGTTATCCTGGAAAGTGGGGAGAAGATCTTGGCCCGGGCAATCGTCTCGAATACCGATGCGCGGCATACCTTTTTTGACCTGGTCGGACCACATCATCTTGACGTTCGTTTTGTGCGTGAGGTCAAGAACATAAAGTTCCGCGGCAGCACAGCCCGCCTCAACCTGGTTTTAAGCCATTTGCCGGAATTTTCTGCCCTGGCCGAAAGAAGGGACTCTGTCGATCCGGTCGCGCTGCTCAGTGGGCACATCTTGGTTTGTCCCGATCTTGACTATCTGGAGCGCGCTTACGATGACGCCAAATACGGGCGGATCTCCCAAAAACCGGTCCTGGACATCGTCATCCCGACCATCCTCGATGACTCCCTGGCTTCGAACGGGCACCATCTGATGTCCATCGATGTGCGCTACACGCCTTATCGCTTGACGGGCGGGGACTGGCAGACACAGCGCAAGATTCTGCTGGACCGGGTGGTCAAGACCCTCACGGATTATGCGCCCGATCTTGAGCAGCTGATTCTTCATCAGCAGGTGCTCACTCCCCGGGACTTTGAGGTTGAGTATCGTTTGCCTGAGGGTAGCATTTATCACGGACAAATGGGACTGGACCAGCTGCTCTTCATGCGGCCCGTCCCGGGCTATGGGCGTTACCGCTCTCCCGTGGAAAACCTTTACCTGTGTGGAGCGGGGACCCATCCTGGCGGCGGTGTAACCGGCGCACCCGGCTACAACGCTGCTCGGGAAGTCCTTAAGGACTTGCGTCGCTAAGACCAGGGTCCTGGGAGTGGGCGTTCTCTATCTATTTTCCCCTGGCGACCACTAATATGGCAATATCGTCTTGCCGCTTCGCATTGCCAACGAATCTTTTCACATCTGCCAATAACGCCTCTTGAATTTCTAAAGCTGAGGATTCCCTTCTCGATCGCACGACCTGCAAGATTCGCTCTGGGCCAAAGTATGTGCCCATCTCGTTCTGAGCTTCCGTAATTCCATCGGTGTAAAGAACGAGGAGATCACCGGGCGAAAACTTGATTAGCTTCTGTTGCCAGTTCGCCTCCTCTGTAACGCCTAAAGCAATCCCGGTTCGTTTCAGTTTGTCAACCGGTTTACCTTTTTGATCACTCAGCAAAAAGGGTGGCGGGTGGCCAGCGTTTACATAATACATGCGCCCCGTTTGAGGATCCAGGACACCGAAGAAAGCGGTTACATACATGCTGCCGCGTGTATCCGTCAGGATCCGGCGGTTGACCCTGGCCATGGCGAAGGCTGGCAGGGTTGGGTATTGGATCGCGTAAGTGCGGATCAGAGTGCTGCTCAACGCCATGAACAAGGCTGCGCCCATTCCTTTATCGGTAACGTCGGCGATAACGATGCCCATCTTCCCCTTCTCCAGGGGAATAAAATCGTAAAAATCACCGGAGGTCTCTCTTGCTGACTCCAACTTGGCAACCAGGCTCCATCCAGGTATTTCCGGAATTTTGTGCGGTAGAATGCTGGCCTGGATTTTTCCGGCTGAAACGAGTTCGTCCGTCACTCTTTGCTGCGATAGTTTTCTCGCCTGGATTTGGGCTTTCTCACGTGCTGTCGCGATGCAGTCGACCAGGGATTGGAAGATGGGGACCAAGTCGTATGGGTCTTCCAGTTCGCCGGGATTCAGGATGGCGAGACCACCCACAGGTCGCTTGCTGTAGCGATCCAGGATCGGTCCCAAGATCAACCGGGACTCTGGCGGATACTGGCCGCCCCACGGAAAGGGCTCTTCTGGCGAGAAAGTGCGTGGCTTGACTTGTCCGCGCACCCAGTCCCAGGCTGCTTCCGGAAGTGGGGTTGGAGTCCCGGGTGCATAGGTCAATATCTTGTAACTCGGAAATATGCGCACTTCAATTTGAGAGTTCGGAAAAATATTGGGCACGTGCTCCGCGAGGAGATCGGGCAATTGTGATTCTTCGATAGCTGACTTCTGGACAGCTTCGACAAACGCCTCCAGTTGCTCGCTCTTCACCAGGATCTCTGAGGCCAACGCGGCCACGGTGCTGCGGCCGTGGTAGACTTCCCGGATTGCCACGACCAGCTCTTCGGCCGAGGCGTCTTTGAGCAAATATCCGCAAGCCCCGGCGCTGAGAGCACCCTCAATGCTATCTTTGTCCGTAAAGCTGGTCAGCACCAGGATCCGTATGTCTGGCCACCGTTTGTGAATGATGCCCGTTGCCGTCAGCCCATCCATTTGAGGCATCTTTATGTCCATTAAGACTACATCGGGCTGTATGCGTTCACAAAACTCGATGGCCTCTTCACCGTTGGTCGCCTCTCCCACCAATTGCATATCGTCGAAGGTCATTAGCAGAGCGGTCAGGCCGCTACGGATGATGACTTGATCGTCTGCTACCATGACCCGGATCGGTTTGTTGCCCATGATCTCCCAAGTGGTACAGATTTCTAGAACCTGGTCAAAACGTTGCCTGAACGTAATTGTACAGGAAAATTGAGCCTCCCCAGCGGCGAATTTATTCGCTTCTCCAGGATTTGGCGTGGTAGTGTGCTGATCAGGAACATATTGCACAAGGCGACTAAAGGGGTTGCTGCGAGTATCTCCACAGCGTCCGCTGGTTGAGTGCGGAGCGTATCTAAACCAAGGACGTCGTGGGGTTACTCGCAATGACAGCTGTGTAACGTGCTATTGACCATTACAGATTTGGCGTGGTAGGGGTTAGATGTGGGGGAACCGGTGCGATTCGTTGTGTAAACGCCCTGCGTTAATGAATTTCTAACTTGGATAGAATAAAATATTTGATAAAATTCTTAAAAATTATGGTACAATACCAGCATCAGGCTCTATGTATTGAGTCTAATAAGGCAAACATCCCTGAAGTCTCTGGCTTAATTTCAACCGCGACCCCCAAATTGCTAGCAACGATGCTGTTGTCGGCAAATGAAACATTGTTAAAGCTACGGTTGAATACCCACCGAGCTGGTTAGCGGAGGGAGGTAGGGTTTGATTATGACAAATAAAGATATGAAGAATCCTTTGGAAGAAAAAGATAAAGATAGCTTGGCAGTCGACCAATTGATTGATTATGGACAGCGACAGGGCTATGTAACTCTGACCGATATAATGGATTTCCTTCCCAAGACCGAGTCTGACGAGAATCTCCTGGAAGATGTCTTCGAAGCCCTTACGGATGCAGGTATACGCTATGAGGAAGATGAGGATGAAGAGTCCGACCCGGGAGAGGACCTCTCTGCCGATGAAGAACGGGAAGGGGTATCCCATGGTTTCAGGTTGGCCGGATCCAATATGGACAGCATCGAGACCCATGACATGGTTCGTCTTTACCTTCATGAAGCCACTCGCGTGCCGCTCCTCTCGGCCCAAGAGGAACGGGATTTATCGCAACGGATCGAACTTGGCCGGCGAGCGCAAACAGAGTTAACCCGGCGTAATGTTCCGCCAAACCGCATGAAGGAGCTACGCCAGCTGATCGAAGATGGGTGGGAAGCGCGCCAGCACTTAATCAGGGCCAACACCCGCCTGGTCATCAGCGTGGCCAGAAAGTACATGGGCCGCGGACTACCTTTCCTTGATCTGGTTCAGGAGGGTAACATCGGGCTCATGCGGGCGGCGAAAAAATATGACTACCACCGGGGTTACAAATTTAGCACCTATGCCACCTGGTGGATCCGCCAGGCGATCACGCGTGCCTTGGCCGACCAGGCACGGACCATCCGTCTTCCAGTCCACATGGGTGACCAGATCAGCCGCATGATGCGCGAGCAGCACCGTCTGCAACAGGAGCTGGGGCGCACGCCGACCACTGAAGAATTGGCCGACGCATTGGATGTCACCAAAGAGAAAGTGGAGCAAATGGCTAAAGTGTCCCAATTCCCGATTTCTTTGGAGACACCCGTTGGCGAAAGCGACGAGGAAGTCTTTGGAGATTTTGTCGAGGACAACGATACGCCCGACCCCGAGGAAGTGGCGGCTCAGTTGCTCTTACGCAGAGATCTTGATGAGGTTTTGGACGAATTGCCTCCCCGCGAGATGCGCGTTTTGCAGTTGCGCTATGGCCTGGACGGCGGTGATCCCATGACGCTCAAAGAAGTAGGTCGTAAGATGGGCATCACCCGAGAGCGGGTTCGCCAGCTGGAATCCCAGGCGCTGGCCAGGATTCGCAGCCCACAATCTCAGCAAAAGTTGCGCGCCTATGCTGAAGGATAAACCAGGTTTATAGAAGTCCTCCAAAACGAGCGGCGCGGCCTGGTCAACAGGCCGCGCCGCTTTGATTTAATCATTAGACTTCTTTTGTCTCTCCATCATCTTCAGACTCAAAATCCCATGCTCCCCACCAGGGTCCCATGTTCATCCAAAACATGGGTGGAAATCCAAATCTGAATGGACCACGTCCAAATCCCGGACCGCGTCCGTGCCTATGCCCTCCTTTGCGCCAACCACTGCCCGTGATGAACGGCCGCAGCTTTTCTTTGTCGCCTTTGATTTCGATCCGAAACCCATCTTCGGTTTCGATGATCTTGAATTCTGTGATTACGTTTTCCATTTCATTTATCTCCTTTATTTCTCCTCATTTTCCAGATCCTTATAAAGATCCTGTAGGATCTCGATCGCTTCGTTCAATTTGGGTCGCATAACTTCCTTGAGGCGATCCAGTTCCTCCCGGCCTTCGATGGTCAGGCGATAAATCCGGCGCGTGCGTTTGTCGGAATCTTCCCACTCTCCTTCCACAAGGTTGGCCTGCTCCATAATGGACAGCATTGGGTAAATCGCACCGGGATTGGAGCCCCACCGGCGATGGGTACGCTCCTCAATTTCGTTCATGATATCGTTCCCATAGCGCGGTTTTTCTGCCAGCAAGTGCAGCACATATAGGGCCAATAATCCGCCGCCTTTGCTCAGCACCAGTGCGATGAAGGGGTTAAACAGGCCTGGCGGGCCCCATTCGCCCGAGGCCCACGACCTGAAACGCCGGCCGCCAAACAGCCAGTGCTCCTCGGGCACCGTGCCTAAAAAGTTGGTGAAGTGCCGGTGCCAGGCATTCCTTGGATCGACGTCGGTTTCTTGTGATTGGCCTTCAGAGGATTGGTACTCCTGCCACATCCTCCAAAAACGCCCGCCATGCTTCCTGGATCTCAATATCCGTTCTCCTATTACAACCAATTATATTGAACTCAATATCATCA
>DASQQR010000107.1:0-5119 GCA_035643335.1 Anaerolineales bacterium | reverse complement strand
TAATCGTCTTCCGCAAGTATTTAACCACCCTTCTAGGACAATTTGTCTACCAGGCCTATTATGCCGGTCCTGATACCCTCCTGGGTCGCGCCTTCTCTTCACTGGCAGAAAACAGGCAGATCTTACCGGCTGCTAATTATGTGCAAAAGATAGCCGCCCTTTACCCGCGCTTTGCGGTTTTGTCTTTCCTGTTGCTGGTCAGCCTCGTCCTGTTGGTTGGCCTAAGTACTCTGCCTCTAACGAGAGGTTGGATATTCCGCCATCAAATCCGGCCATTCTCTAATTCTTTCCTGCACAGTTTTGCCGTGAAGGATGTGTTGATTGCCGGCGCGTTCCTGGGCTTCGCCTCTTCTATCCGGGTTCTCGGTCCGTTGTCTGGATTGTTGGTGGCCTCGTACTTCGTATTATACAGTCGCCAAAAAGCTCTCCCCCCACTGGTAACATATACCCTGCTTGGGATGGTTATCACTTACTTGACCTGGCCCAATTTATGGGGTTCTCCATTTAGTAGCTACCTGAATAGCATCGCCCAGGCGTCTGATTTCAGTTGGGACGGAAAGGTTATGTTTTCCGGCGTTGACTATGCAGTCGGAGAATTGCCAAGGCGGTATCTTCCCGTGTTATTGTCGATCCAGTTCAGCGAAGCTGCTCTGGCATTGTTCGTCATCGGACTGATCGCCGCCCTGATCGGATTTGTACGCGGGGCCCAGGATCGTAGAATGATCGTGGTACTGGCTACCTGGGGTTTTCTGCCCTTATTGGCGGCCATCATCCTCCGGCCCACCATGTACGACAATTTCAGGCATTTTCTGTTCATCATCCCACCCTTTTTCATTTTCGCTGGCCTGGGCATCCAGGCGGTCTTCAATCGCCTCCGCAGTCCTGTGTGGAAACTGCTTCTCGTTGGACTGGCGATCCTACCCAATCTTTGGTGGATGGCACACCTCCATCCTTATGAATATGTCTATTACAACCAGCTGGTTGGGGGGCCGCGCGGCGCTTTCCGCCAGTATGAGATGGATTACTGGGCCACTTCATACCGGGAGGCGACAGAGTATGTGAACGCAATTGCCCCATCTCACGCTCGCGTAGCCGTGTGGGGCCCCGATATCCTGGTGGCCAGTTACGCCAGGTCCGATTTGCAGGTTGAACGCCTGCGCGGAAAGATCGACGAGGGATCAGATCTCCCGGATCTCGCCATTCTCTCCACTCGCCATAACAAAGATCAAACCCTGTTTCCGTCGGAGGAACCCGTATTCTCTGTCGGGCGAGACGGCGCCGTATTCGTGGTGGTCAAGCTCGTCCATTAAGTATTCCCCCCGTTTCGTTCCCGCGGCTGGCGTGCAGGGTACGGCACCGGGATATATTCTACGGACGGCCGGCGCTGGCTGGTCTGGGGGAAGAGACTCATCAGCTGGTAGACTTCGGTTGGCACCTCCGTGCTGACCGGAAAGCCCAGCGAGCGTGCTTCCTCGACGTTGATCGGATAATCGTGCGTCCAGCGGCCGGTCACCAACGCCTCAATCAGGTTCGTCTTGGTATCCTCGCTCAGGCGATCCTGCAAGATCCGCTCCAGCGTGCTGATCACCTGGTTGATGGCTTTTCGGGATACGTCCGCCAGGATGAGTGTCTCATCATCCACCTCATTGACATCCTTTTTCTCCAACACATTTAAGATAGAGACTGCGGGAAATTGTCCAATTTGAGGGTCAACCGGTCCCAACACTGCGTTTTCATCCATGACGATTTCGTCTGCAGCCAGGGCGATCAGGGTACCTCCGGACATGGCGTAATGGGGGACGAACACCGTGACTTTGCCTGGGTGCTTACACAGTGCGTATGCGATCTGCTCAGCGGCCAGCACCAGCCCGCCTGGCGTGTGCAGGATTAAATCAATGGGCACCTGAGGATCGGTCAGCTTGATCGCCCGCATGATCTCTTCGGAGTCGTTAATATCGATATACCTGGCCAGCGGAAACCCCAGAAAGGACAATCTTTCCTGGCGGTGGATCAGAGCAATCACGCGGGACGCGCGCTTCGCCTCCAATTGGCGGAACATGCGCGTACGGGCGGATTCGAGGATCTTTTGCCGGATGATCGGTTGTACCGCGGCGATCACCAGCAAGATCCAGAATAAATCAGTCAATGAGAAGTTCATGGCATGATCTCCTTCGGTTTCACCACGGCCAGTATTCGTCGCCGTACCAGCGGTTATACGCCCGCGGACGCCGGCTGAATACCCTGACCAACAATAAGCCAAATACGAAGCCGCCCACGTGGGCCCACCAGGCGATGCCGCCCATTTGCGCTCCGGAGACCGCCCCCAAAGAAGTGAGCCCGGAGAACAGCTGCGAGACAAACCAGAAGCCCAAAAAGATCACCGCAGGGATCTCCACAAACCAGGGAAAAATGAATAGCAGGATCAGGGTGATCACTCGGGAACGCGGGAAAAGCAGGAAGTAACCACCCAGAACTCCTGCGATGGCCCCACTGGCGCCGATTGTGGGCACACTGCTTCCTTGAGCGAAGAACAATTGCAGCAGGTTCGCGGCCAATCCGCCGAGCAGGTAAAAAACCAGATATCTGCCTGATCCCATGCGATCCTCGACGTTATCGCCAAAGATATATAACACCCACATGTTACTGATGATGTGAAACCAGCCTCCATGCAAAAACATATTCGTGAATAAGGTGACCAGGGAAGCGGGGTGCGCCAGGTTGATGCGGCTGGGCACCATGCCGAAGGTACCGATGAAGGATTGCAGCGCGGTGGGCGGCAAAGTTAGCTGGTATAAAAAAACCAGGCTGTTAAGGATAATGATCAACCAGTTGATGACTGGAAAATTATAAGAACGGATCGTGTCACGTATAGGGATCATAAGCTACCTCAATCCATGGAATACCGGGATCTGTTAGGCTGTTGCCCTGATAAGAGCTGTTCTAAACACGGTAGGAAGGGCATCCCTATGCCCTTCTTCTTCGCTGCGGATGCCTTGCCTATCGGAGCGAAGCAGTCCCATCCGTTACTCTAAGGTACCGCCCGTTGCATAAATTCCAGGATATGTTGCGCAATTTCCTCACCTTTCTCCTCCTGGAGGAAATGACCGGCTTCTCGGAGGACGATGCGCGGCTGCTGCCTGGCAGGTGGGATCAAGCGGCGGAAGAAAACATCGCCTCCTCGCAGAATGGGATCTGCATCAGAGAACATGACCATGGCTGGTTTGCTCCACTTGGACAAAACCCGGCGGGCAGCCTTCATCTCAGCTGCACCCGGGTCGGAAGGCGAGAGCGGGACCAGGAGAGGCCATGCGGCCGCTCCTGCTTTATAAGATGCGTCTGGAAAGGGCGCTTCATAGGCCGAGATCACCTCCCGGCTAATGTTTTCCGGATGCGCCAGACCTGAGCGGATCACTCGGGCGATAGGCATATTCGGAAATCTCTCGGCGAATCGCCGCCAGCGAAGAAAGGCATCGTTGGCAGGTTCTTCCCCAGTGGGCAAGAAGGTATTCAGGATCACCAACCGGGAGAAGCGCTCCGGCATCTGGCTTGCCAATGTCAGCCCGATCAGCCCGCCCCAGTCCTGGACAACCAGGGTGATTCCCTCCAACGCCAGTGACTCCACGAAAGCGACCAGTGTGCCGAGGTGCATCTGGAAAGAATAATCATCGATCTCGCTCAATTTGTCCGAGCGTCCAAAGCCGATAAAATCCATTGCCAGGACACGGTGCTCCGCTGAGAGCAGCGGGACCATCTTACGGTAAAGGTAAGACCAACTGGGTTCCCCATGCAGACACAAAATGGGTTCTACTTGTCCCTCGTCCAGGTAGTGAACGCGCAGGTGATTGATCTCGAAGTAGTGGGGTTTGAAAGGAAAGCCGGGAAGATCGCTAAAGCGCTCATCTGGCGTGCGCAGGACCGACATGTTTTCCTCACCTCCTTGGTTGGGCTTTGTGCAAATATGAATAGTTTACCTTAATTTTCTCTCCGGCGACACGCTGGCTTTATCTGTGCAGGAACGATCACTTTAAATAGTTGAGCCGCACCTTTCTGGTACGGCTCACTGCATCGGAAGCTGCTGCCCCTCAAAAGGTGTCAGGGAACGGCGGAAAGTCCTCAGGCAGTTGGGTATTTCCAGGCGCTTCCGCGCCTTGCTCGGAAATGATGGGACACAGGACCACCACGCCTGGATGATCAATGGTCACCAATCCAGCATCTTGTGCGTCGAGAATGTCCTCGACATCATCGAAAAGCGCCTCCGGATAATGTGCAGAAACATACGGGGAAGCCAGGATGTCAGCAAGCGTCTTTCCCGGCGCGGAATGAACTACGTTGACGTTCCAGTGGGGCGTGTATCCGGCTTCACCAGGAATGAACTCAGCCACATTGCCCTGAAAGGCGCGGTCGCCGCCGATCAGGTACAGGTCGTTTTCTCCTCGTTCAGTCACACCATCTTCAACGCCCAGTAGGAGATAATAAATTTCCTCCTCTTCATACCATCCGTTCGCGGTCAGGACACCTGTTGTTTCCTCTGCAAAGGCTGGCTTTATGGCCGTCACGGCAAGGGCGAGCATAAATATGGCAAAAGCAATCTTGCGGATCATTTCGATTCTCCTTGTCCAATAGAATAAGATTTTCAGGTTTCGATATCACTTCTAACTAATACGTTCAGATGACCTACCAATCGCATCCTCCTTTCCAAGACAAATCTGATGGGAATGGCGTTGTATAACCATAACGTAATACAACCCACTGAAAAAGATGCAAATTATCCATTTGCATGATGCAATTGCATCATTTCGGTCTGGATGATTGGCAGAAGGCTACTGGAATTACCCCACGAGACTTTCAGTCCACCAGGTCATGCTTGATCGCATAAGTTACGGCTTCCAATCGAGTGTGCACCTGAAGCTTCTGAAGAATATGTTGTATGTGATTCCGCACCGTACTTGGACTGATAGAGAGAAGTTGAGCGATATCCTGGGTGCCATGACCCTTCGCCAGGATCGCGAGAACCTCGCGCTCCCGCGGCGTCAGCACCTCGACGGGAGGGGACGTTTCTGCTTTCGCTTGGCTCTCCGGTGGAACGACATGATACCGTTTGGCAACCTCTAACACACGT
>DASQQR010000106.1:0-2668 GCA_035643335.1 Anaerolineales bacterium | reverse complement strand
GATGGGCGCAGGCAAACTGGACGTATCTGGCGGAGCCAGCGAACTTTTGGAAGCCTCCTTTACCTACAATGTCGAAGAGCTGAATCCTCAAGCCACCTATACCAACGGCAGGCTGGAGGTCAGGGATAGTGGTGTCAATGTAGGCATCGCATCTCTCGCCGATCTGGATGAATTCCGCAATGAATGGGATCTGAAATTAAATGAAGACGTGCCGATGGAGATGAACATTGAGCTGGGCGCCGGTCCCTCCAATCTCGCGTTGGGCGCCCTGGCCCTTACCAGCCTCAATATTAATGGCGGAGCCGGAGAGGTCACCATCGATCTGACTGGAAATTGGCGCAATGACCTCGACGCCAGAATTGGGGGTGGGTTGGGCGACCTCCACTTGACGTTGCCCCGCGACGTTGGGGTGAGGATTGAAGTCGACCCTGGCATTGGCACTGTCGACGCCAGCGGCCTTACCAGGGATGGCAATACTTATACCAATGACGCTTATGGCGCTTCCGATGTTACGCTGCAGATTCACATAGATGGCGGCGTCGGAAATATCAGTGCGGACCTTGACTAGGAAATAGAAAGCTACACGGAGAATCTGCTAATGATGAAGTCAAAGGAGCGAGTCATGAAAAGTAAAACATCAACATCACAAAAAATCGGCTGGCTGATATTTGCGATCGGTGGGCTGTATATGTTGGGATTGGGATGGTTGTATTCGTGGTGGGTGGTGCCTGCAGCCAATCAATTTGGCAGTGATGCCTTTTCCGGGTTGTTGGGCTTTATCTGGGTACTATCCGTACCGCTGGGAGCATTCATCGTCGCCATAGGAGCAGCCCTGACCGCCAGGGTCGAGCGCCGTGTGTTCTGGTTGCTGATCCTGCTGCTCGTACTTATTACGGTCTGGAAAATGTTCGGCACGACCAGCCAAATGATTCCGGCACTCTTCGGGGTCGGTGGCGGCCTGATCACGTTGTTTTTCATCGGGTCGACCTGGCAGTGGGCCAGGACCCGTCCAACGTTAACAGGAGCAGGCAGAACGGGATCGGACCTCCGCATGGTCGCATATATCTTCTTCGTTCTGGCTGCTTGGGATTTGTGCGGCATATTTGGCATGGGCAACTATGTTTTGAGACCCGAGCTGGCCGACAAGTTCTCTGTGCCCATCGGCAGCACTATCAACGCTGCATCTGGTGTGATGGTCTTGCTGATTCTGGGTTGGGGATTCACCTTCTTCGGCCAGCGGATATCTCGAGCTGCACAGGCGGTGATTCCCGAGGTAGATAAAGCCCCTCGGATAGCTGCAGCTGATTAACGGAATACATATCAAAGGAGAAAACAGTATGAACACAAACGATTTAGTCATTCGTACGGAAGGTTTGAGCAAGTCTTTTGGTGAAGTACATGCGCTCAAATCGCTCGATCTGCGTGTCCCTCAGAAATCGATCTTCGCCTTCCTGGGACCCAACGGCGCCGGCAAAACCACTACGATCAAACTGTTGCTGGGCCTGCTCAAACCTACCCGCGGGAGCGGGGTAATCTTTGGCAGGGATATCATCCGCGATAGCGTCGATATCCGCGCCAACATCGGCTACCTGCCTCAAGATGCCCGTTTTTACGAGCACATGACCGCCCGCCAGATGCTGGATTATACGGCCAGGTTCTTCTATGTCGGCCCTCAACCGGAGATCGATAAACGCGTCGATGAGATGATCGAACTGGTTGGACTGGACGGCAAGGCAGACCGGCCGGTCAAGGGCTTTTCTGGGGGCGAGCGCCAGCGCCTGGGCATCGCCCAGGCGGAGATCAACTATCCAGACTTGTTAATCCTGGACGAACCGGCTGCCAGCCTGGATCCGCAGGGACGGCGAGACGTGCTCGGAGTGATGTCCCGGATCCGCAAATACGCCACCATCTTCTACTGCACCCATATCCTGGACGATGTACAAAGGGTCAGCGACCAGGTTGCCATTATCAACCAGGGTGAACTGGTGGCACAGGCACCCATCGAAGAACTGCTGGCAGGCACGGGTGATGTCATCTATTCAGTCACACTGAGAGGCGATGCCCAGAGCGCCTACGCTCAGGTAAACCAGCAACCTTGGGTTTCCAGGATCGACGCAAACCAGAACGGTGAACAGGCCACCTGGCAGGTGAGCGTGACGGACGAAGCCGCGGCGGAAGACCAGTTGATGAGCCTGCTGGTATCCAGCGGTTTGAAGGTCTCCAACTTCAGCCGCAAAGAGCAAGATCTGGAAGACGTATTCATCAATATCGTTGAAAGGAGTCACAGATGAGCGCCAATGCATCGGTTTAGTTTCAACGTGTCGAAGAAAAAGGCTGGAGGCGAGGGTTGGGTAACTTGTTGCGGGGCGAGTACTCGACGTGGTTCAAATCCTCCAGGTGGTGGAAGCACCTCATCCTGTGGCTTGCGATCATCAACGTCATGATGGGGATCATGATCTATGCAACTGCCGAAGCAGCCAAGGACGGAAACGATGGTCCGCCAATGCTCCTCATGTACGGCATCTTCGGCGGGATGTTCGTCGCCTTCGGGGTGATGATCACCATGCAGCGGGTCCTGGTCAGGGAAAAGAACTCCGGCACGGCGGCCTGGGTACTCTCCAAACCGGTCACGCGCACCGCCTTTGTCGTCTCCCGCTTGGTGGTCAAC
>DASQQR010000105.1:0-8127 GCA_035643335.1 Anaerolineales bacterium | reverse complement strand
GTTGTGGTATCCGGCCTGTTCCCAAAAACCCAGCCGGTCTTCGGAAAGGAATTCCAGCCCGCGCAACCACTTGGCCCCTTTCCAGAAATAGGGGGACTTGAGCTCCTGGCGCCCGGGTATATAGCCAATCACTCCCCGTAGCGGGTAGCCGTGGTCTGGCGTGATCGGCTCACCGTTTAAATGGGTCGCCAACAAGAAATTGTCCTGGAGGACCACCTCCAACGGCAGATTAACGGTAAAGCCATACTCGGCATGCTGGACCACAAATCTGGCGCTGGGGAGCAGCTGGATAAAGCCTTGATCCACCAGGGTGCGAACCGAGACCCCTTCCCATTGGGTATCAAACTTGCTCCAGCGGGTCACACAGTGGATATCCATGTGCACCTTAGCCCGCGGCAGCCGGTTGAATTGCTCCCAGGTCCAGCGCACCTCTTCCTCTACTTCCCCCCAAACGCGGAAGTCCCAGGTGGTTGGGTTGAATCTGGGCACGGGCCCGTAGTGCAGCACAGGGAATTTTTGTGTCAGGGACTGGCCGGGGGGCAAACGTCCTTCCTTGCGGACGCGCTCTTCCTCTTCTTTACGTTGAACTACGCGGTTTAACATACGCATCACGTTTCACACCTCACGTTTCACGCTGCTCGGGATTCTCTTATTCTAAGGTGAAGGTGTCCCCTGGCTTTAACACATGCACCTCGGTGCTGGTTTCGGACTCGACGCGCTTTGCCCAGGCGTTGGGATCTTGTTTGATGAGATCAAAAGTGCTGTAGTGTACGGGGATTACGTGTTTGGGCTGGATCAGTTTGACGGCCTTTAAGGCATCGTCCGGGCCCATCGTGTAGTTATCACCAATGGGGAGTATGGCCAGGTCGATGCCCTCCTCGCCGATCAGGCTCATATCGCCAAACAATCCGGTGTCGCAAGCCATGTAGATTTTCTTGCCGTCCTTGGTGGTGAGCAAAAAGCCGGCCGGGTTGCCGCCGTAGGTGCCATCCGGCAAGCACGAACCATGCAGCGCCAGGGTCAATTTGAGATAACCGAAGGGATAAGTAAAGCCACCCCCGATATGTTGGTGGTGAGATTTCACACCATTCCTCTCGAACCAATTAGCGATCTCGTCGTTGCTGATCACCAGCGCCCCGCTGCGCTTGGCGATTTCGATGGCATCGCCGACGTGATCGTCATGTCCGTGACTGATCAGGATGTAGTCGGGTTTAAGGTTATCAGGACCCGTACTGGCAGCCGGATTGCCGCTCAGAAATGGATCGACGAGGATCTTGTGCCCATCTGCCTCCAGACCAAGGGCTGCGTGGCCATACCAGGTGAATTTTATACTCATATTTTTCCTCCTTTCTATGTATAGATCTGGTTTCCTCTAATAATACCAGTATAGTCCTCATTAGTGTATGAAGAGATCGTCCGGAAACTCACAACCTGCAAGAACTGCCGCCTCATCGTCCCCTCGTTCGGGCGACACCGCCGCCTCGTTCGGGCGACAGTTGCACTGTCGCCCCATCAGTTGATCGTCCATTTCAGGATTACCTCCGCCAGCGGACACCCTGATTCGCGTATTCGTGATCTATTCGTGGATGGCCTTCTTCCCAGGCTGGTTACCGAACGCTTTCTATGACATGAAACGAAAGAGCCAATCATTCACAACCTGAATAATTAGGGGCCGGCCCACCAGAAGAATGTCTGGATAATTTCATTTCTCGCTGGCAATGCCAAACGCCCGGACCGGGAAGGAACCGAGTCCCCTGACTTTTACCGGAACGGCAAAGAACTTGAACCCGTCAACGGGCAGACTCTCGAGATTGGTTAAGTGCTCGACGATGGGAATGTTGTTGTCGAGCAACATCGTGTGAACGGGACGGTTCCCGTTGGCGGTGCTATCAATATTCAGCGAATCGATCCCTACAAGGACCACATTTTCGGCCACCAGGTACTCGGCAGCACCCTGTGTCAAAAATGGGTGGCCTTTGAAATAGTGCTCCGTGCGCCAATGCGCCGACCAGCCGGTATTCACCAGGACGGCTTTCCCGGCTAAATCCCTCTCCCTGAACGCCGAGGCCTCAATGGCACGACCCTGAGCAAGATCGGTGCTGATGACGATCCCATCCAGGTTCGCCAGAGAAGAAAGGGGCAGATCGGACAGGTCTTCGCGGCCAGCAAAACGGTGAAAGGGCGAGTCGAGATAGGTGCCGGTATTGGCAACCATTTCGATCTTGCCAATGTGGAATTCAGTTCCGGGAGCGTAATGCTCCCGCGAATCCTCGCGACTGAGATGGGCGCTGATCACTGGCGCGGGCAGGCCGGGGTAGGTGACCATCCCATCTTCCACCGTGTGGCTGAGGTCGATAAAACGTGCAACGGACATCGAATTTACTCCGCATAACGAAATTACTCAGGTTAACGAATGCGACGTGGGCGAGCGCGGAAAAACGCGCAGAATCTGCGTTCTCAGCGTTAATCCGCGTCCAATTCCGATCCCAAACAAGCCAACTATTGGAATGGGGTAAATGCCAATAGGACCCATCCAAGGATGAAGGCCAGCCCCCCGAAAGGGGTAATAGCGCCCCACCAGCGCTTGCCGGTGAGAACCAACAAATATAGACTGCCAGAAAACAGAAGCGTACCCGCCACGAACGCCCATCCAGCCAGCAGGGGCAGGCTCGATCCTGGCCAGTGAACGACGCCGAAGGCGGTGGCCAGCAGCGCAAGAGCGTGATACATCTGGTAACGGACGCCGGTTTCGAAGGTTTCGAGACGTTCGGGTGACAAGCGGGACTGGAGGGCGTGAGCGCCGAAGGCCCCTAAAGCTACGCTGATGCCTCCAGACAGTCCACCCAGCAAGACAAAGACGGGCATGCTCTCCATCCTGAGGTAAGCAGATCAATCCAGTTCGATTCTTACTTTGGACGCCTGGTCCTCCGATTCCCCCTCACTTTCGCCGCTCCCGGTGAGTTGGTTCTGAAAGTCTCGTCGCCGGTGACGGGGTGGGATGAGCAAGAGAAAGCCCACGGCGATGACCGCCTCTCCCAGGGTAACACCGCGAGCCTGCCAGGGGCCAAAGTAGGGCAAATCCGGGAAGGACTGGCTACCGAAGCCAAAGATGTCCGCCATTCCCGAAACAAAAGCGATGACATAGCCGGTGCTGACCAGGCGCAAACCGATATCAGCAGGGATCGTCTTGGGATCACCGTTCCACAAGCCGTTCAGGCAGATATAGCCACCCACACAGATGATCGCCAGGCCAACCAGAAAAACGGAAATTTGCACAAACCCTACGACCGGGCTGCGATCGAGGCCGAACAATGCGGGACTGGCGCCCAGCAGGAAAGTTAAGAATCCTATGCTGACCAGGATCAGACCCGTGCGAACTCGAAATCGTCCGTTAGTAAGGCGAGCGTGGGCGTCCATCAGGAGCTTTCCGGGAGGGTTCGCCGCAGAAGAGAAAACCAGTTCTCGCCCAGAATGGCGGCGACATCCTCTTCAGCGTAGCCTTTCTCCTCCAGCAAAGGAACCAACTTCTGGAGATCAGCAATTGTATCCACTCCGGCAGGGGCATACTGTAGGCCGAAACCACCATCGAAATCGGTGCCAATACCCACATGCCGGGCATCTCCCGCTATTTGGCAAATATAGTCAATTTGAGCCATGACATGCCCGAGGGTGACTGCCTGGCGCCCATCTTTTGAAGTCCATTCCCGATCCAGGAAATGAATATAGGGCACGATGCCAATGACACCGTCGCGTTCGATCAAGCCGCGAATCAAGCGATCCGAGAGGAAGCGATTGCTCACTTCGCCTTTGAGCAGCGCGGCTGCGTTGGCGTGCGAAGCGATAATCGAGCCTGAATAGTAATCCAGGGCCTGCAAAGCAGCCTGCTCGTCCATGTGACTGAGATCCAGCGAGAAACCGAGGTCCGCCATGCCCTCCAATAATGCGTATCCTTCGGGAGTGAGTGGACCGGGCTCATTTGTGCCGCCACAATAACGCGTACCCGCCCAGGCCGGTCCAATCAGGCGCACACCGCGCTCTCGCCATTCTTCCAATTCACCGGGAGCGCGCACGCCTTCCGCTCCTTCCATGAGCACCACCAGGCCTACCGGATGTTCCTTATCAGGAGCCCGTTCCCAAGGATCGATAACGTTTAGAAAATCTTGCAATGAAAAAATCAGCCGGAATTTATCCGCATGGTCGTCAACCAAACGATGGTAGACATCCAGCTGGCGGCTGTATACGCGGTAAGCGCTTTCCGGGTTGGTGTAGAACTGGGTATCCCACTCACCCAGCCTGCGCCGGGCGGGGGCGGCGAACAAGGTAGCGAAGATACTCGCCACCTCCCCGCGCTGGTAATCCGGCCAGCCAAGCAGCGTGTCGCCATTGTGCAGCGTGGCCTCGGAGCCCTGTTCGCGGCGGCGCGTCTCAGCGGCGGCGAGCGTGTAATCCCGCTCGAAGGTGAGCACATTCCAGGCCAGGTCTTCGTGAGCGTCTACAAGGAGCATATGGCAGTCATTGATTCAAGGAGTTAGCAATCTGGCGGTCAAGTTTGCCCATCGGAAAGCCGCTCAGGGCACGGGGTGAAGCCCACTCGAGAGCATGATGTTCCAGCGGCCGCGGCTGGCCGCTCAACAGGACGCATTGGAAGGCATGCAGGGTAACGCGGAAGTGGGTATATGCATGGCGATAGACGCCGAGCGCGCCGCCAACGCTGATCTCGACGCCAAGCTCTTCGCGAATCTCGCGCCTCAGACAACCAACCAGGTCTTCACCAGATTTGAGCTTTCCGCCGGGAAATTCCCACAACCCGCCCAACAGGCCACCCTGAGGTCGTTGAGCGATCAACACGTGCCCATCATTCTGAATGACCGCCGCCGTAACAACGTAGCTGGGGATAGTTTTTTGGCGGGGTTTCAAAGGACGCTCTTCCTGCACCCCCAAGGCGTAAGCCGCGCACGCATCTGCCAGAGGGCAATTTGAGCAATCGGGTGCTCGGGGAACGCAGATCGTCGCCCCCAGGTCCATCAGGGCCTGATTATAGTCGCCGGCGCGGCCTGGGGGCAGGTTTTCGCTTGCCATTTGCCAAAGGAAGCGTTCTCCCTCTTTGGAACGAGCCGGGGAACGGACGTCAAAATAACGCGCCAAAACGCGGCGGATATTGCCATCCAGAGCGGGTTCATCCAATCCAAAAGCAATTGACGCGATGGCTGCCGCAGTGTAGCGGCCAATCCCCGGCAGCTTATGAAGGGCTTTCGGATCTCGGGGCAGCTGTCCACCGTGCTGAGACAGTACGATTTGGGCGGCGCGGTGTAGATTTCGAGCCCGGCTATAGTAGCCCAGGCCCTCCCAGACGGACAAAACCTGCTGCTGAGAAGCAGAGGCCAGTTCCAGAATACTGGGGAAGCATTGCATCCAACGTTCGAAATAGGGTATGACCGTCTCCACTCGAGTTTGCTGGAGCATAATCTCCGAAACCCAGACTGCGTAGGGATCCGAATCGCCGCGCCACGGCAGTTGGCGGGCATGTCCCTCATACCAGACAAGTAGACGAGTTGCAAGAGATGACGACATCTTAATATGGGAAGTTAGAGATAAGGCAGCTCCCTATCTAATCGGGGGAGCTTTTTTCGCCACGAATTATCGCGAAAGGACACGAAAAATGATAAGGTATTTTGTAAAAGCGGATCCCAGCTACATTTGAAATCCCTTGCGAGCCGGGACGATCTTGGTCGAAAAATCCTCGACATAGTTCGACAACTGGTCGGTCAGGTTCTTCCATTCCGGAGATCCTAAGATGCGTTCCAATGCTTGTTTGTTGGATATTTGCGCTCCAGTAAGGATTTGAGGCTGGTCCTCGCCATACATCGTGAACCAGGCATCCGTGGGTTCAAGACCCAGACGCTGCATCCCGGGGATAAACTCACGAACCACGAACTCGAAATACTCCTGCTCGCGACCTGGAGATATATCCCATGACATCAGCAGTTTGACGGCCACAAATTCCCTCCTGAAACTCTCAACGTCTGTACTCAAGCACCACGACCCGGGTTTCAACGGGTATTGCGGTGCGGCTGATCTTTAGTGAGGGCTCGGCCTCCGTATCTCCAGCCCCCATTTCTTTCAGAAATTTGCTTAACGGAGCTAATTTTCTTGTGGACGCCGGTGTGCCGTAGTGCATCGGAATAACGATACCGGGCTCAAGCAGGCTGACGATCTCGGCTGCTTTGGCCGCGTTCAAGCCTCCACCCCCTCCCACAGGGACCAGGGCGATATGTACCTCGCCCAAAGCTTCGATTTCCGTCTGGCCAGGGACGCGGTTCAGGTCGCCCAAATGAACCACGGTCAATCCATCATAGTCGAATACATACAGGGTATTACGATTTTCCTCCGTTTTGCGCCTGCCATGTCCATTGGTTTGGACTCCCGTGATGAAAACACTGCCAATTTCATATTCACCCGGACCAGTGATTACATACGGTTTTCCCCTGACCGCCGAGACGTAACTGTGCCCGGGCGCAACGTGGCTGACGGAGACGATTTCCGCCTTTAACTTCAGTGGTTCATAACCAACAGCGTTGTGATCGTAGGGATCGGTGACCACAGTGGCCATACCGCGTTCATTCATTCGAAAACAAGAATGACCGTACCAGGTAATTTCCATTTATCCTCCAAGATTTCACGTCATAAGATTATACATCATCCCAGGTAGGAAGCGCAAAACGACTCTTTGGAAATCCTCGTGGAACATAGCCCCTACCCCGCCAAACCCCAAAGAGCCGGCAAAACGATATAATCGTTATCGCAATGACGGGCCCCAAGGTCATACCTATCTTACATCCCAGGCTCAGTGCTGGAGGCAGGATAGAAGTAGCTGGCGAGAATACCTGGCGCCTGGAAATCCCCGCCGGGCCGAAAAGCAACTACCGCCTGGCGCAGCTCGAGGATTACACAAACCTGCGGCGTGAGGATTTCCTGTGGAATCCTCCGGCAGTATTGTCCGTGACAGCGAGATGCTCTGATCAAGAAATTCCCGGCACCTGGGGCTTCGGCCTTTGGAATGATCCGTTTAGCGTTTCGCTGGGGCTGGGTGGAGGTTCGCGCTTATGGCCGGCCTTGCCGAACGCAGCCTGGTTTTTCTTCGCTTCTCCGCCAAATTACCTTTCCTTAAGAGATGATCTGCCTGCACAAGGATCTCTGGCGGCTACATTTCGTTCTCCCGATATCCCTGCTCTGCTCCTGGCATGCGGCGTGCCGGCCTTGCCATTGTTATTCTTTCCGGCCGCGGCGCGCCTGTTGCGCCGTTTGGGCCGGCGCTTCATCCGGCAAGATGCCGGCGCCATGGCACTCGATCCGGCAGAGTGGCACACTTATTCCATAGTGTGGGCCGAGGATCTGACCGCCTTCAAGGTGGACAGAGAACAGGTCTTCGAGACCAAAATTGTGCCCAGCGGCCCGCTGGGATTGGTGATCTGGGTGGACAACCAGTTTGCCGCCCTGCCCCCAAGTGGGCGGCTGGCTTTTGGCACTCTCGATAACCCAAGAACGGCCTGGATCGAGATTGAGATTGATTATCCGGTGGCAAATTGAGTCGTCGGGAAAAGATCCCAGGGGTTTTCGGCGGTTATTACCCGCAAAAAACCCGTGGGCGGGAACCCTGGGGCCTCACATCCTTTGGGTGCGCCCAAAAAATCAACTCTGCTTGACAACGGGGATGGGCGCGGGTAAAATTACGCCGCGTTGGCAAACTCGCGTCGTCCCTCTAGGCCGAGATAGCTCAGTTGGTAGAGCACGCGACTGAAAATCGCGGTGTCCCCAGTTCGATTCTGGGTCTCGGCACTTCTCGGCCTGACGAACAGGCCATCCCATGCGGGTGTAGTTCAGTGGTAGAACGTCTCCTTGCCAAGGAGAAGGTCGTGGGTTCGAATCCCATCGCCCGCTCCTGGACTGATGAATGACGAATGCTGATTGCTATTTGAGTCCTGACAATCAGCATTCTTTAATCTGGCTTCCAACAGTCTACAGCGGCAATTGCCTGGCGACGTGGCCAAGTGGTAAGGCAAGGGTCTGCAAAACCCTGATCACGGGTTCGAATCCCGTCGTCGCCTCTATAAGTTTGGATGGAAGCGA
>DASQQR010000104.1:0-13757 GCA_035643335.1 Anaerolineales bacterium | reverse complement strand
AGCGGAGGGTTGCTGCTGGCTGTGCCTGGAGAAAAGTTAGAGGCATTTTTTGAACGCGCCGCGGAGGTTGGCTTGGTGTTGTGGGAAGTCGGTGAAGTTGTGGAGGGAGAGGGGATAGAAGTCGTTTAATAAGCACATTCTATATGTTTGAGGCGATCTTCCGACCGGATCTGGCCACTGGCTCGGTCTAGAGACCTTCGCCATCGCGACTTACCTATATTGAAATGAGGAGTAAAAATGGGCATTGGCGGCGTTGAGCTAATTATCATTTCCTTGATAGGGCTGATTTATCTGGCGGTCCCGGCGGCTGTCCTGGTTCTGGCGATTTTGATTTACAGCAAGTTGAACCAGATTGAACGACTTATGAGAGAGAAGGACTAATCGATGTGAATTTGATCGGCGCGACGGCCTATTTGTCCCGCAAACCCGTAAAAGTGGTTGGTCTAGAACGGGCGGAATTAGAGAGCCTTATTATCGCCTGGTCGGTGGAATCTCTGCTTGACTACGAGGGGGAGGGGAAGTATGCCGTTCTGGAAGCATGGGAAGCGGTTGTGCCAGAGGGGGTCGCTTTGGGGAAAGAGGCGCACCGCACTGGTGAGCTAAAGCAGTTGAAAGAGAATCATATAAGCGTAGCGGATGTTATCAGAAACATGAACCTTCCATGAATCCAGAAATCGACCTTAACTTTAATTCTCGTCGGTCACCCGTTCTGAGCCAGCGCGGCATAGTGGCGACTTCCCAACCCTTGGCGGTGGCGGCCGGGTTAGAGATCCTCTCCAAGGGAGGCAATGCCGCGGATGCGGCGGTGGCGACCGCGGCGGCACTGAACGTCACTGAACCTACTTCTACCGGGATTGGAGGGGATTGTTTTGCCCTGTATTACGACACGACCACCGGTCAGGTGAGCGCGCTGAACGGCTCCGGAAGAGCGCCAGCTGCCTTAACGTTGGAACGCCTGCGCGGGGAAGGATTTGATAACGAATTGCCACCCTTTCACCCGAACACGATCACGATACCTGGAGCCTGTGCCGGGTGGTGTGACCTGGTGGATTATCATGGGCGCTTACCAATGCGCCAGGTCCTAGCCCCGGCGATCCGCCTGGCGGAAGCTGGTTTCCCAGTCACGCCAGTCACGGCCTACTTTTGGCAGCGCGGCGTGGACCGGCAGTTGAAGCAAGCTCCTGGGGGTCTGGAATTGACCATCGAGGGACGCGCGCCGCGTCCCGGTGAGATCTTCCGCAATCCGGGACTGGCGCGCACATTGGCGAAGGTAGCGGAGGGCGGGAAGCAAGCCTTTTATCAAGGCGAGATCGCCGAGGCGATCTTGACGACGGTCAACGCGGCTGGTGGTTGTCTGAGCCTGGAGGATCTGGCTGCTCAATATAGTACCTGGGAGCAGCCGATCCATGTGACGTACCGGGGCCTGAAGGTGTGGGAATGCCCGCCAAACGGGCAGGGCCTGGCCGCGCTGCTGGCCCTGAATCTCGTCGAGGAGATGGGACTAGCGAAGATCGATCCTCTCTCCGTTGAACGCCTGCACCTGGAGATTGAAGCCATGCGGCTGGCGTTTGCCGATGCGCGCTGGTACGTGGCCGATCCGGCTTTCAATCCTGCTCCTCTACGACGGCTGCTTTCAAAGGAGCATGCTGCCGCGCGGCGCAAGCTGGTCGACCCGCACCGCGCCACCCTCAACCAAGAGCATGGGGCTCCGCTCGCCTCCTCGGATACGGTTTACTTGAGCGTGGTCGATGAAGACGGCAATGCATGTTCATTTATCAATAGCAATTATATGGGCTTTGGCACTGGCATCGTGCCATCTGGATGGGGGTTTACTCTGCAAAATCGAGGGCTCAATTTCAGCCTTGATCCCGAACACCCCAACGCTTTAGAGCCAGGCAAGCGACCTTACCACACCATTATCCCTGGTATGATCACCCGACCTCGTTCACAGGGCCGGGTTAATCCTGAACCTGTAGAGGAATTTTATGCCAGCTTTGGCGTCATGGGCGGTTTCATGCAACCCCAAGGTCATTTGCAGGTTTTCCTTGCCCTGGCCGAAGATGGCCTGGATCCTCAATCAGCGCTGGACCGGCCGCGCTTTTGCATCCTGGGTGGCCGGCCTGGGGGAGGCGTCGCCTTAGAGGAGGGCATCTCGCCTCAGGTGGTGTCCCGGCTGGCTGAAATGGGCCATCCGGTTGGCCTGGTCAGCGGTCCTGGACGGGCAGTTTTTGGGCGGGGGCAAGTGATCTTAAGAGAGGCAGAGAGCGGTACACTGTGGGGAGGCAGCGACCCGCGTGCGGATGGGTGTGCCATGGGCCTCTAACCGCGTGTTATAATCAACAGGGCGCAAGGAATTTTCATGGGGATAAAATACACACTTCAAAACAGTGGAAAGGAGCCAAATAATGTTAATTAGCAATGCTTTAGAACAAGCCATCAACGATCAGATTGGGCGTGAGTTCGGCGCCAACCTGCAATACGTCAATATCGCTTCTTATTTTGATGCCGACGACCTGCCTGAACTGGCGTCATTTTTTTACCGGCAGGCGGAAGAAGAAAAAATGCATGCCATGAAATTCGTTAAGTACATCATCGACGCGGGCGGTCAAGTGCGCATTCCTTCGGTCGAAGGTCCCAAATATAATTTCGAATCGCCTGAGGAAGCTGTGAATGCGGCGTTAGACTGGGAGCTGGAAGTCACAAAGCAGATAAATGCCTTGATGGATATGGCCATTAAAGAGAACGATCACATCGCCCAAGATTTCTTGCGCTGGTTTGTGACGGAGCAGCTGGAAGAAGTTTCGACGATGGAGACGTTGTTGAATGTGGTGCGCCGGGCAAAGGATAACATTCTCTGGGTAGAAGATTATCTAGCTCGGAACCCGATTGTGCCAGAGACCGGAGAAGCAGCCGCTTAGCGGGCCAAACTGGAATTAATTAAGGAACCGGGCACCTCAATGGGTGCCCGGTTTTCGCTTCCATCAATAACAGGATCGGCCTATTCTGCGACCGATTCCACTCGCTCGATCTCGGGGAAAAATTGCCGGACGGTGCCTTCCACCCAGCCATGTAACGTGCTAGGTAGGAGCGGGCAACCAAGGCAGGCACCTCCCAGGCGCACTTTGAGCACCTTGCCGTCAAAAGAGACCATTTCCACCGAGCCGCCATGGAAGTGCTCAACGTAAGCGCTGATTTGCTCAATCAGCGCTTGCATACGCTCTCGGACGGGTGCATCTTCGACGGGTGCAGCAGAATTCTTAGCTGTGTTCTCATTCGATGCTACCACGTGAAACCTCCTTTTTGGGTATCTTCTCAGTGATTGCGAGGTGTGTTGGAGCGGCTATAGCGCAGCGAGGCCTGCCCCAACACGCACCCCGGTCTAACACTTTAAACCGCTTCGTATGCTCTTTTCCAGGAGTGACAAAACCTGCGGTTGGGTGTTGCGCAATCGCTCGGCGATGACATCCGCCAGACGTTCCAACACCAGCACACCAGTCTTAGGGTCTTGTTCGCATAGTTTTTGCAGATCGGCGCCGTTGACTCGCAGCATGGTGGCGTGGGTAGTGCACATCACAGCTGAGGTGTAAAAACGCCTGCCGATCAAGGCCGACCAACCCACCAGGCCACCTGGTCGAACGCGGGCTACAGTCAGAGCCGGACCGTCGTCCGGTTTATATTGGATCATCATTTCTCCAGTGATGACCAAATACAGGAATTCGGCCGGCTCATTCTGTTCAAACAGAACTGTTCCTTCGTAACATTCATAAGGTACAAATAGAGGTCGGAGCAGTTCAAGCTGGGCCAGGCTCATGCCTTTGAATAAGGGTAATTCTTCGAGATTAACCATGACCATGAGAGGATACCTTCAGCCTACAATTTATCCTCTCCAGGGCTAATCTCCTAGTGGCAAATGTCATTAAACACCCGACAAAAATCATCATTGGTGTCCGAGGTTCCGAATCCGGTGGATTGACCCAAATTATGACAAGAAACATAGTGCTTAGCAGTTCTCGTCATCTATTAATTAGAAAATAACCGGGACCGCGTGGTGCCGGTTATTTTACTTGTTTTCATGTGAATCGGGTTGGCTACTTTTGAACTTCAACCTGTTGAATTTCTTCCGCTGGAAGCCCCTGGCCAACAGGGCGGAAGACTAACTTGTTTGTCTCTTGGTCCACGTCCACCACAATGGTATCTCCATTGGAGAACTCGCCGCTGAGCAGACTGACCGATAGTGGGCTCTCAACGTGTTTCTGGAGCGCGCGTTTCAAAGGTCGAGCTCCGAAGTCCGGATCATACCCAATTTCAGCCAGCCAGTCGCGGGCAGCGGGGGTCAGTTCAACGGTCAGCTCATGATCACTCAGGCGATCCTGCACCTCTTTCATCTGCAGGTCCACAATCTGGCGCATTTGTTCGCGGCTGAGCGCAGAGAACGTGATCACTTCGTCAATGCGGTTGAGAAACTCAGGCCGGAAGGCGTTCTTGAGGGCTGTTTCGATCTTCTCGTGTGCCTGCCGCTCCTCCGAATCGCTGGTGTGCTGTAAGAAGCCCAGGCTGCCGGACTTGCGCACGTACTCGGTTCCCAGGTTGCTGGTCATGATGAGCACGGTATTGCGAAAGTCCACCACCCGTCCCTGGCCATCCGTCAAACGCCCGTCATCCAGGATTTGCAGTAGAGCATTCCAAACCTCCGGATGAGCTTTTTCAATCTCATCGAAGAGGATCACCCGGTAAGGCCGGCGGTGAACTGCCTCGGTGAGCTGGCCACCTTCCTCGTAACCTACGTAGCCTGGTGGGGCGCCAAACAGACGCGAGACCGTATGCTGTTCGCGATACTCACTCATGTCAATCCGCACGAGCGCATCCTGGTCATCGAACATGAATTCTGCCAGGGCTTTCGCCAGCTCGGTCTTGCCTACACCGGACGGTCCGATGAAGATAAAGGAACCAATAGGCCGGCGCGGATCCTTCAGGCCGGAGCGAGCCCGGCGAATGGCGTCAGAGATAGCGTGGATGGCCTCGTGCTGGCCAATGATGCGCTCATGAATACGTTCTTCCATGTGCAGCAATTTTTCAGCTTCGGTCTCCATCATCTGGCTTACGGGGATGCCGGTCCACATATGGATGACCTCGGCGATGTCGTTTTCATCAACCACCTCATCCAGTTCGTGCTCGGATTCCCACTTATCACGCTTCTCGTTGAACTCGCTTTCCAGGCGTAAACGTTCGGATTTCTTCTGAGCGGCGCGCTCGTAATCCCGTTCTACCCCTGCCTGTTCTTCCTCAGCGGTTAGACGGTCAATTTCGGTTTTCAGGGCTTTGAGTTCGGGTGGCAAGGAGTATAAGGCCACGCGCAGCTTGGCCGCGGCTTCATCCATCAGGTCGATGGCCTTGTCGGGAAGGTGCCGGTCGGTCACATAACGTGAAGACAAGCGCGCTGAAGCAATCAGCGCTTCATCCGAGAAATGAACCTTGTGGTGGGCCTCGTAACGGTCTCGGAGACCCCGCAGCATATCGATGGTATCATCGACGCTGGGTTCCTCGACATAGACAGGTGCAAAGCGGCGCTCGAGCGCGGCGTCCTTTTCTATGTGTTTGTGATACTCATCTAAAGTGGTAGCGCCGATCGCGTTTAGCTCGCCTCTCGCCAGGGCCGGCTTGAGCATGTTGGAAGCGTCCATGGCACCTTGGGCCGCACCCGCTCCGACCACGGTGTGCAGCTCGTCGATAAACAGGATGATTTCGCCTTCAGAACGTTGGATTTCCTCGATGGCTGCCTTCAGACGCTCCTCGAACTCACCTCTGAAGCGAGAACCAGCGATCATGGCGCTCAAGTCTAAAGCGACCACGCGTTTGCCCATCAAAATCTCGGGGACATCGTTGTTGCTGATCTTCTGAGCAAGGCCCTCGACGATGGCGGTCTTACCAACCCCAGCTTCACCGATAAGAACAGGGTTGTTCTTCGTCCTTCGCGACAGAATCTGGATGACCCGCAAGATCTCGACATCACGGCCGATGACCGGATCCAACTTGCCCTCGCGAGCCAATTGAGTCAGGTCGCGGGAGAACCTCTCCAGAGTGCGATAGCGAGTCTCGGCCTGGGGATCAGTGACGCGCTGGCCGCCGCGGATATGCTGGACGGCCTCATAGACGCGCTCTCTGGTCACGCCCGCGCCCTCCAATAAACGGGCCGCCGGGGTGCTGCGCTCACTCAGAATTGCCAGGAAAATGTGCTCGGTGGAAATATATTCGTCCTTCAGCTTGTTGGCTTCTTCGTTGGCCAGATCGATGATCCGTTTCACCCGCGGGGTGATGAAAATCTGTCCGGCTCCTCCACCAAAGATATTTGCCTTTGGACTGGTTCGTAAAATGTAATCCAGGCGCTCGGTAAGCGCATTGGAATCCACTTTCAAGTATTCTAAGATTTGTGAAATTACGCCTTGCGGCTGCTCAATGAGTGCCAGCAGTATATGCTCGGTGTCAATCTGGTTATGACCGTAGCGCTGGATGATCTCAGCAGAACGTTGGGCAGCCTCTTGGGCGCGTTCTGTAAAACGATCAAATCGCATCATATCTTAAATTCCTTCCTTCGGCAGCAAAAATCTGCCGATTATGATTATATCATTGACCTGATATGTAGAACGAATGAGCGATATAAGAAATGTATATGAATCTCGATTGCTCACCAGTGGCAAACCTATCCTTACGCGTAACTTCGGGTGATTTCGGTTTATGGGGTTGGGGAGGGGGTCCCAGGCATTGGTAGGGTAAGGGTTGCCGTCGGCGTGACCGGGCCGGTAACGGTTGGGGTCAAGGTGACAATCCGCTCCCCGAGGTGTTGGAGACGCGCGCCAGTGCGGGAGTAGGGGTAGGCGACGCTTCGGGAACTTTCGGAGAGGCCTATGCGTCTTATTACCGTAAGTCTATACATTGGTTCGAAAGGATATCTACAATGCGTAAGAGAATGTATCTAATCATCGGCTTGATGCTCATGGCGATCCTGCTCAGTGCCTGCGGTGCTGCTGTCGCCCAAACGGCATCACCCTCATCGGAATCGCAACCTGAAAGAACGCTAACCGTTACCGGAAATGGTAAAGTCTTTTTGACACCCGACATCGCGAATGTCTCTATCGGCGTACATACCGAAGGGACAGACGCAGCCGAGGCGGTATCTACGAACAATGCTCAAACTCAACAAGTGATCGAGGAGCTGAAGGGGATGGCCGTTGAGGCGAAAGACATTCAAACCACGAATTTCAGCATCTATCCACGCCAGGAATATGACAATAACGGCAATTTGACTGGTATCACTTATGTCGTGGATAACACCGTCTATGTCACCGTGCGCGATTTAAGCAAGATCGGCGATCTGCTGAATACGGTCGTCCAGTCGGGCGCCAATTCTATATCGGGTATCCAGTTCGACGTGGCTGATAGGGTGAAGGCGCTCTCAAGCGCTCGCAAAGCAGCCGTGGATAACGCACGAGATCAGGCTGAAGAGCTGGCCCAGGCCGCTGGAGTGCAGCTGGGACCCGTTCAGTCCATCGCGATTTCCAGCAGCACGCCGATCCCGCTAGCACAGTCTCGTGAAGCTTTGGCGGCTCCGGCAGCTGAGGTACCCATTTCTCCTGGGCAGCTGAGCATATCGGTAGATGTCACAGTGGTTTACGAGATTCAATAAAATTTAGCTGTTTAGAATTCACCCTGGTTGCGTGGTTGAGCCCGTAGCGCGGCTCAGCCACGCCCGATGGGCGATATTAATGGTATAAAATACACTCCGTGGGCAACTATCTCGTCTTCCGTCCTGACCGCCGGCAAGGGATAGTTTTTCACGCGGTTGTCATCTTGATACTTGCTTCGATTGGTGTGTGGGGCGTGTTCCAATTGACTCGAGCGGAGATTGGGCCGCTTCTCCTGGTCTACATTCTGCCGACTTTGCTGGTTTTTATCTTATTACCCCTGTTCATCTACCGGGCTTTTGCGCTATACCGGGCTGGTTACGCCTTGGGGAGAGATGGCATCCAGCTGCACTGGGGTTTACGCGTAGAGGACGTGCCTATGGATAAAGTGGAGTGGGTGAAGCCGGCGCAAGCCCTGGAGGCTGCTGTTCCATTGCCACAGCTGCGCTGGCCTGGTTCGATCTTGGGGGTTCAACGCCTGCCTGGTGGAAACCATGTTGAATTCATGGCCTCGTCCACCAACTCGCTTATCCTGATTTCGACTTCAGCGCATACTTATGCGGTTTCCCCTGATGATCCGCACGAGTTTTTAGATGCTTACCGGCGCTATGCTGAATTGGGTTCACTGGCACCGATCCCCGCTCGTTCTGTTTACCCTTCATTATTTCTCGTAGAGGTTTGGCGTGCCAGGCCAACCCGCTACCTTTTGTTGAGCGGTGTGGCGCTATCGTTGATTCTGCTGGTTTGGGTTAGCTTTTTAATTCCTGCCCGCTCGACCATCCCATTTGGATTCAATCCAGACGGATCACCAGGTGGGCCAGTACCATCCGGCCAGCTCTTATTACTCCCCGTTATAAATGGCTTTTTCTTCTTGACCGACACTTTTCTAGGATTATTCTTCTACCGCAGGCATCTCAATGCGGAAATGGAGGGGCGGGCAGATAATGGGATTTACCAAATCATGGCCTATTTATTGTGGGGAAGTGGAGTGATCGCTGCCCTGTTATTTTTGAGTGCCGTTTATCTGATGCTTTGATCCAGTGAATATCCAGATCAGCTGGCAGATTTTCCACACCTCACCCCCAGTTTTCCACAAGAATTGAGCACTTATCCACAACGTTTCCGCTTTTAAGCTATGGATGTTCCGGTTCTATCCTCCTCTGTGCAATTCGGACTGGGCCTGGGACTTGGTGCGTTGATCGCATACCTGGCTTATCGGGCCGGAGCGCTTCAGCGGAGTGGAGCCTGGGCAGCTGGGTTGGTTGGCGGGTTGGTTTTTGGGCTGGGCGGACTTCCGTGGGCCGGCCTGCTCGTGACGTTTTTTATTTCCTCAAGCCTGCTCTCTCGGGCATACGCCCAGCGCAAAAACACCTTAAGTGAGAAATTTTCGAAGGGTTCACGCCGAGATTATGGACAGGTGCTGGCGAATGGCGGCCTGGGCGTGTTATTGGCCTGTTTGCATGCCTTGTTCCCCGATCAAATTTGGGTCTTTGTCGCCTTTGCTGGTTCGATGGCCGCGGTAAATGCGGACACCTGGGCTACCGAACTAGGGGTGTTGAGCCCGGTGCCGGCGCGATTAATCACCACTGGAAGGGTTGTCCAGAGAGGCGCCTCAGGGGGGATCACCTTGTTGGGTTATCTGGCTGCTCTGGGCGGCGCAGTGGTGATTGGGCTTTTGGCCGGGGCATTTGTGTTCTCCGAAAATTTCTTCACTTTGGCCGCGGTTGTGATCTTGGCAGGCCTGGTTGGGTCGACCTTTGACTCCTTCCTGGGAGCGACAGTCCAAGGCATTTATTTCTGTCCGGTCTGTCAGAAGGAGACTGAAAGCCATCCCTTACATCGCTGCGGAAATGAAACCAGCCACCTGCGAGGGTGGAAGTGGTTGGACAACGATTGGGTCAATTTTCTCAGCGCTCTGGTGGGCGCGTTGGTCAGTTTTACAATCTGGAAGATATTTCTATAAGTGCCAGCAACCTATCCCCCTATTTCACTCATCACTCGGTTAAGTGGGATGATACCATCGGCCAGACCGTGCCCCCATGGTTTTTGCCAGATGCCGTCCAGGATGAGCTGGCGCAAGTCCTCCAGCGAAGCTCCGGCCCGCAGCGGCGATAGCAAATCGACCTCGCCTTCCCGCAGCAGGCATAAGCGTAGGCGGCCGTCTGCGGTCAGTCGAGCGCGGGTACACGAGGCGCAGAACGGTTGGGTAACCGACGAAATAAAGCCGAGGTCGCCTTTGGCCCCGGGCAGGTGAAAAAGACGGGCCTCACCGTCCAGTTTTCCACCGTTCACCGTCTCCAATGGCCCCAGAGCGTTTTGAATGCGCACCTGCATTTCCTCTGCCCGGACAACGTGGCTGGTTTGCAGGTCCGTCGCACCGGCAAAGGGCATCATCTCGATGTAACGCACCTGCCACGGGTGATCCAGGGTTAGCCTGGCCAGGTCGACTACGTCGGCCTCATTATAGCCCTGGACAAGCACAGCGTTGATTTTGATCGGTGCGAGTCTGGCATCCTCGGCGGCCTCGATCCCTTCCCATACGTCTTCCAATTTCCCCCATCGGGTCAGGCGATGGAATTTGTCTGGATCAAGCGTATCAAGGCTGATGTTGACGCGCTGCAAACCCGCCTCAGCCAAAGGGTGAGCCAAGCGCGATAACAAGACTCCGTTCGTGGTCATGGACAGTGATCGCACTCCGGGCGTGCGGGAGATCTCTCTTACCAGATCGACGACATGAGCGCGAATTGTGGGTTCGCCACCGGTCAGACGGAATTTGTGAAAACCAAGGCGGGCGAACAGGCGCACGAGGAGAATGATTTCATCGTCCTGCATCAGCTCTGCGTTGGGCCGGAACGTCATATCTTCCGGCATACAATATACACAGCGTAGATTACAGTGATCTGTCAAACTGATGCGCAGATATGAAATGGAGCGTCCGAAACGATCAAGCGCCATAAAAATTCCCGGTAAATATACTTTTAATATTTATGACCAATTTCATCAAAATTATAACCTTAATTGGGCTCCTTGTGAGGGTGAAACGCACATGTCTCACCAGTTATTCATCCCCAACCAGCCGGGAAAACCAGCTCGAAGCTTTTCCAGGTGGCATCTCTCCCCAAACGCTGCCGGTTTGTCCGTTGACCAGAATCAGGTGGGACTTGCCCTGGAAGTAATAGCGGGTAAACCATAGAGGCACGAAGATCAACTTAAACGTCTCGATCAACAAATTTGCCGAGTCTAAACTCAGATCCCGGAATTGAGAGTTTATTTCTCCGCCAATGGACCGCTGGGCTTTTTCTAAGGTCTTCCAGCGTGCTTTCAGGGAGGCATCCGAGAGCGTAATCTGGTAGGTTTCTGCCGGCCAGGCAGCTAGATAAGCGCTGTCGTAAGGGACAAGTCGGTCGAGGTTGAAGCCATCTACCTCATCGATATATTCGTCAGGCAACTTGTCGCTGGCGGGGATCAGGATGTTAGGATAGGAAAGCAGTTTTTGCCCACTTGCGGGGCCCGAATCGTCATTCTCCCTCCAATAGGTATAAGGGATCAGGCCGCTGATGGTGAAGGCCCAAACTGGAAAGTAGAGCCCGTGGAATGGGTCTAGCCTCACATCATAGGCCAGATTTTGAGAAGTCAGCCAACGCTGCGCCAGCTTGCTAACGGGTTCCTTGGAAAGGACAAAAGGGATGATACTTTGCGGAGGGATCAAACTCAGGATTTCGCTCTGCTCGGCAACGTAGCCCGCGCCGCAGTAGGGGCAAGTCACCGACAAAATTTGGGGAGCTATCATATAGACTGCGCCGCAAGCCCGGCATTCGAAAGCGCGTGTGCCGACCAGCTTGGTGTGGCCCCGGGCGGTTGCCAGAGCGATGGTGAAATCTTGTCCGCCCTCAGCCTCAATCTCTGCCCGCTCAGGTCCGCCGAGCTGGTTTGTCGCCTGGCAATACTCGCAGGTCAAAGATTTGCCATCTGGCGCATAAGCCAGGCGCCCTCCACAATTAGGGCACACGAAGCGCTGGGCTTGGACCGGTCCTTGAGCTGCTATCGGGTTCTGCGGCAATTGGTTGGGATCCACGATATCATCGGGATCCAGGCGACCATCCAGGACCGCCAGACTGCGCCGGGCCTGATAGTGATTGGGTTGGTTGACCAGGACCTCTTCCAGGTAATTTCGTTTTTCTTTAGGCTCCTCGCTGATCTCGCTCAGCCAGAAATTGGCATCAATAATCTGTTCCGTAGACGGGTCGAGCCTGAGCGCCCACTCCAGGTAAAAGCGGGCCTGCTCTTTTTCGTTGGATTTGGCTGCGGTGATCCCGCGAACCAGGAGATCTCGAACACTGTCGGACATGCGGAAAGTGAGGTGCAGCGTAAGACGTGATAATTGGCTTTATATTGTACCGCGAGTTTATCGGCTCACTATTTACTTGCCTTCCCTTCAACGGTACAGGCCAGAAATTTATCGTCCTTTCATAAAGAATTTTATTAGTCTGCGGATATGCTCGATATGATCCAATTCGTGCCAGATGGCGCGGCGTAGCAGCTTGCGCGGGCTCCAGAACTCGCCCTCGATCCCAACCACCTGACGAGAATCAACCAGGCCTGGTAAGATTTCCACCAGGTGGGCGCGTACCTTTTCCAGCCGCTGTAATGGATCCACCGGCACCTCCTGGCGAGGAAAGGCCAGCCCCAAGCGGTCCAGGTACCACCATTCCGCTCCGCCGATGTGTTTGAGGATCCCGGCGATGTTCCAGCGCTCATGTGGAAAACGCCGTTCGAGTTTTTCAGGTTCGAGCTCTTTTACTGCAGCCAATAAATCCGCCCGACTCCAGGAGAGCATTTTAAGGCCGCGTTCGATCTCTTGTTCTGTCAAAGGCATCCAATCATGCAGAAACCAGGCATTAACCTCATATCCTTCCTCAGCCAGCTCATAGTCCTGGTTAATTTGGTAGACCTCCCAGGTTTCCTCTACCTGGATTTCCAGATCCCCGGGGACCAGCCAGGGATCCCTATCGTGGCGTGCCATCCAGTCGATATACCTTTGGGCCGCGGCAGGTAAATTTTGTTCAGCCTCCTCACTGGTAACCCCGTAGGCGAAGCATCCAGGATGATTAAGCACCCAGGCCAAGACGCGCCCCTCAAAGTTGTTCTCCAGCCCGACTCGAAATAACATGGCGCGCCTCCCTGCAACCAGTTTATCCCCCAATTGAGAGTTCAGAACCGGGACAGTTCACATCAGGTGATGTTAATAACCCGCCCGCCAGTTAAATCCTCCAGGTCGGCAGGCGATAAGCCGAAGACGGCGTGGGGCGTTCCAGCCGCCGCCCAGATTTGCTCGTATTCCAGCAAATCCTCATCGATGAAAGTCGAAATGGGCTCGGCATGCCCTACTGGGGGGACTCCACCGATGGCAAAACCGGTGTGCTGGCGCACGAAATCGGCGTCCGCTTTCCCAATGGTCTCACCCAACATCTGGCCGACCTTCTTCTCGTTGACCCGGTTGGTCCCGCTGGCCAGGACCAGGATTGGCCGGTTGGTCTCTACCCTCCTGAAGATCAGCGATTTGACGATCTGCCCAACCTGGCAGCCAATCGCATCGGCGGCCTCGACGGCGGTGCGGGTGGAGTCTGGTAATTCAACGACTTGCAAAGTGTATCCTTTGGTTCTTAGAACCTCTTGAACCTTTTGAGCGCTTGCATTCGATGGCCGTACCATGGTAGATATCTCCTCAGTTGTGCTTTTTTCTATCTTTCTTTTCATGAAGATGGCGATCTCACCTTGAACCATGTCTTCATTGGTGTAATAGGACAAGTCAATCCCGTCGATCTCGAAGCCCATGGCCCTATAGAAGCTTATTGCCGGCACGTTGGTGTTTTGAGTCTCACACACTAGAACGCGCAGCCCAGCTGATCGGGTTTTCTCAATGAGTTCTCCCATGAGTCGCCGGCCGATTCCCATGCGTTGATGAGTTTCGGCGATGTGGAATTCCCAGACCCATAAGCTGCGGTTCCAGGGGCGAGGTTCAGCCAGGGCAATCCCCACCATTTCCTCGCCGTCGTATGCGCCCAAGGATAACCCGTG
>DASQQR010000103.1:0-2403 GCA_035643335.1 Anaerolineales bacterium | reverse complement strand
CCAGGCACATTGGGCGATTCAAGCCCCTGGGGGAGGACTGGGCTCAAACAGCCGCTGCCGAGTTCACCGAGGCAGCCCTGGCCATCTCTCGTCACCCTCAGGAATTGCTTCGGACTCTGGCGGTGGCATTGGCCGCTCACCTGGTTGACATTGCCAGTTTGTTCGCCCTCTTTCGGGCCTTTAGCCAACCCATCGGGCTTGGCGCCCTGGTCGCCGGATTTGCCATGGGCATATTGTTTTGGGTGGTATCGATCACACCTCAGGGGATCGGCGTGGTTGAAGGGGTCATGGTGCTGGTGTACACTTCCCTGGGCATACCCGCTGCCACCGCTACGGTGGTTGTTCTGGCATTCCGAGGTTTGACTTTTTGGCTGCCCTTCATGCTCGGTTTCTTCTTGTTGCGACGCATGAGGACTTTCGGCGCGCAGGAGCAAACGCTGGCACGCTTGTGGCAGGTGCACGTCGTTGCCCTGCTTACCGCAGTGATGGGTGTGATCAATGTGCTCTCCGCCCTGACCCCGGCATTCTATAGCCGCATGAGCTTATTGGATCGATACTTACCCTTGGAAGTCCGCCGCGGGGGACGACTGACGTCGGTGTTGGCCGGTTTTGCGTTGTTGCTGCTAGCGGGGAGTTTGTGGCGTCGCAAGCGCACAGCCTGGTTGCTTACCATGGGGGTCTTGATCCTATCAGCGTTCAGCCACCTGATCAAAGGCCTGGACTACGAAGAAGCGTTTCTGGCCGCTGGACTGGCGCTTTGGTTGGGCTTGCTGCACGCCCACTTTCACGCTCGCTCCGACCCGCCCTCCATCGTGCAAGGATTGCGCGCCCTGCTGGGAGCGTTGCTTTTCACCATGCTGTACGGCCTGATCGGATTTTACCTGCTCGATCACCATTACCGCGTGGATTTCGGTTTTTTCGCTGCTTTGCGCCAGACCGTGATCATGTTCACCCAATTCTACGATCCAGGCTTGCAGCCCATCACCAGGTTTGGCCGCTATTTTGCTGGTTCGATCTATTTCGTGGGGGTAGCTACCTTTGGATACGCCTTGATCATGCTGGTCCGACCGGTGCTCCTGCGGCAGCCAGCCACACCGGAAGAACGCTCCCAGGCCGGGCAGATCGTGGAGAAGTATGGGCGTTCCTCGCTGGCGCACATGGCGCTGTTCAACGATAAGTCTTACCATTTCAGCCCGGGCGGTTCAGTGATCGCCTTCGTCGTCAAAGGCGGCATCGCCCTCGCACTGGGGGATCCGGTTGGACCGCAAGAGGATGCCGATCCGGTGATTGCCGGCTTTAAGGATCTCTGTTCCGCCAACGATTGGAGACCTGTTTTTTACCAGACCCAGCCCGATTACCTGGAGATTTACCGCTTAAACGGATTGGATGCACTATGCATTGGTCAAGAGGCAATTGTAGACCTGGTGGAGTTCAGCCTCGAAGGCGGTGCCAACAAGAAGATGCGCACAGCTGTGAACCGCCTGACGCGGGAGGGTCATCGGGCTCGGATTTACCTGCCACCCCAATCCGACCTCACTTTGGAGTTGCTAAGAGACGTCAGCGATGAATGGCTGACCGCGATGCACGGCAGCGAAAAACGTTTTTCCGTAGGCTGGTTTGACGATGAATATGTGCGCAACAGCATCATTATGGCGGTCCATGCTCCGGATGAGGCTGTTTCGGCCTTTGCCAACATCGTTCCCCAATCCCAGCGCCAGGAGGTTTCCCTGGATTTGATGCGGCACCGCAAAGGGGCCATCGGCGGGACCATGGAGTTCCTGATTGTAAAAATGATGGAGTGGGCTAGAGAAGTGGGTTACGCCACGTTCAATCTGGGGTTGAGTGCCTTCTCCGGAATTGGAGAGCGGCCGCAGGACCCTGCGGCGGAACGCGCCATGCACTACGTCTACGAACACATCAACCAGTTCTATAACTTTAAGGGACTGCACGAGTTCAAAGATAAATTCCACCCGCGCTGGTCGCCGCGCTACCTGGTTTTTCCTGGCGCGGCAAACTTACCGGGGGTTATGCTGGCCATTGCCCGGGCCGATTCAGGTGATAGCTTGCTTGAGTATTTGCAGGACCTGAGGTGAGATCAATTGTCTTCTGAACTTTGCTCTGGCGTGGCTTGCTCTTCCTTTGGCTCTTTGGGCCCTTGCAGTCCTTCTCGAAAAGCGCGAATACCGCTGCCCAATTCGCCCGCGATTTTGCCGATGCGGCCAACGCCAAAGATTAGAATCACGATCAGCAAGATGATCAGCAGTTCGGGAACACCGATGTCGAACATAATCCCATCTCCAATATGAACCGTTTGGAATAGCTCAGAATTCTACTCCACATACATTAAATATGCCTTAATTAAATCGATGGTGTAGGCCCAAATATTCCCGGAAGGGCCTACAC
>DASQQR010000102.1:0-6828 GCA_035643335.1 Anaerolineales bacterium | reverse complement strand
TTCGAAAAACGAGCCCGCAGTGATAGAATAAGTATCCCAATAAAGGCTGGATCATTGGGGATTGCCGTGATAAAGGCTGGATGTGGAGGTTGGTGGCGTGCTGGTACATCACTACATCACCCACGCCCACCCCAGCAAATCCCCAAGAACTGAGAGTCTTGTTACTTCAAAGCTGAGGAGCACAACAATGCCTATCCACTTTGGAACCGATGGTTGGCGAGCTGTAATCTCGGACACGTTTACCTTTCACAACTTGCGCCTGGTGGCCCAGGCCATTGCCGATGCGGTCAGATCTGAGTCCTGGAACGACGGCACCATTATTAATGAGGCCCCGGACCCCAATCGAATGGTGGTCGGGTACGACACTCGTTTCCTCTCGGACCGTTATGCGACGGAAGTGGCAAGAGTACTGGCGGGCAATAGCTATACGGTGTATCTCACCCAGTCGGATGCGCCTACGCCGGCGATTTCGTACACCGTTCACCACATGAACGCCATCGCTGGTGTCGCTATCACTGCCTCGCACAATGCTCCCCGCTACAACGGTGTCAAGCTGAAGGCCTCCTATGGGGGCTCCGCCTTGAAAGAACAGTGCCGGCGGGTCGAGGTCTATTTGAACGACAACGAAGAACGCGGCCGCGGCCCCAATCTGATGGATTACGAACAGGCCCGCCGCTCCGGCTTGCTGCGTCGATTCAACCCGCTGCCAACCTATTATGATCACCTGCGTACCTTAATTGATTTCGATTCCATTGCTGAGAATCCCCAGCGCGTGGTGGTCGATTCCATGTACGGCTCCGGTCGCGGCGTCATCAAGGGCATCTTGCAAGGGACCGGCTGCGAGGTGCAGGAGATTCGAGGAGAGATGAATCCAGGCTTCGGCGGCGTGCATCCCGAACCGATCGGCCGATACCTCGGAGCACTGGCAGGGGCCATCAGCACAGGCATGGGCGATCTCGGCCTCGCAACCGACGGGGATGCCGACCGGATTGGGGCAATGGATGAACGCGGCAATTTCGTCGACCCTCACAAGATCATGGCACTGGCATTGCGTTACCTAGTGGAAAAGCGCGGTTGGAACGGGACCGTGGTGCGCACCGTTTCCACCACGCGCATGATCGATCGTCTGGCAAACCGCTTTGGGGTACCTGTTATTGAGACCCCGGTTGGGTTCAATTACATCGCCGATCAAATGCTTAAAGATAACGTGCTAATCGGAGGCGAGGAATCCGGAGGCATCTCCTTTAAAGGCCACATCCCGGAGGGTGATGGTGTCCTGATGGGTCTCCTGCTGTTAGAAATCGTGGCCACCTCCCAGGCTTCCCTACACGAATTGGTCAACGAGCTGCTTGAAGACGTGGGTCCAGCCCATTATCAAAGAACAGATTTACGTTTGAGCCGGCCAGTATCCAAAGAAAAGATGACCGAAATGTTACTAACACAATCGCCGCCAGGGATCGGCGGCGAGGGTGTGGTCGAGATGAAAACTGTTGATGGTGTGAAATATATACTGGCCGATGATTCCTGGCTCCTGATTCGCCCGTCCGGTACCGAACCCGTTTTACGGGTTTACGCCGAGGGGCGCAGTCCGGATATGGTACGGGCCCTGATGTCCTATGGCGAACAGGTCGCCGAGAAAATGACCTGAAGTCCGAGAACTGCCGGACCCTGAGAAGGCACAGCTGGGTCTGGCAGATCCGGCCATAAAGAACAAATCAGGTTCCCGAAGTGCGCAGACGGCGGGCGAGGAAAATCACCACAATTAATACCAACGACATGCCAACCAATCCTGGTACACCTACTTCATCGGCAAATCCCGTCTGAGGCAGGCCGGAAGCGGTGGGGGTGATCGTCTGCTGGGCCTCGGCAGCCTGCGTGAGTAGCGCGGCCACCGTGGCTGTGCGCGGATCCGGAGTTGAGGTCGCCGCCACCTCTGTAGGCGCTGCCACAACCAGGGTAGGGCTGGCGGTCGGGCTAGGTGTAAGAGTTGTGGTCGGGCTGGCCGTCGGCTCAGGCGTATCCGTGAATCTGGCTGCCTGAGCGGTCTGTTCGGCTGCCTGGGCTATCTGAGTATTTTGGGCATTGATCTCCGCAACTTGAGTAGCCTGACGCTCACGGTTCCGAGGAGCCAGGTAGAAAGCGTAAAGCGCGAGGCAAATTAAGGTCAGCAGCATGATGGCACCCAAAGAACCGGCCACCAGGATAAAGGTCCGATTGCTGGATTCCTCTGGAGGTGGTGTTCCATTGACGTCGACCTCGTTTTCCATATTGTCATCATCAAAATCCATATTGCACTCTCCTCCTATCCTTTTTACACTAAAACTTCGAGATTCGCCAGTGGCAAAACGGACTCCTCGCCATTGTCGAGCCGGACGCGTGCTGCCGGTCCCTGAACACCGCTGGAGAAAACTTCCATCCCGGTCAGCAAAGTGACGATCGTGCCGATTTGAGATTTGTGGGGCGCACGGACCACCCGCACGCGTTGGTCGGGAGCAAACTCGATGGTATCATGGAGTGTAGAAACCCGTCCATCGGACGGAAGCGGAATAAAAACTTCAGGCCGTTTATCAGCAAAACGATCCCATGGCTCCGCGTTGATAGCGACCTGCCGGCGATCACTGGTCGACAACAAGTTGAAGGCTGCCGCGTTCATGGGCAGAGGCCCGAAGCCCTCGAGGATAATAATCGGATACGGCATGCTGGCGGCAACCGGAACCAGGGAAGAAGCCATACTGGAAAGAATCAATCCACGCAGGGGTAGATCCGCGGCCGCACTGAAAACATCAGGTTGGCCACAGTAACCGCCCAGGATCACCGACCCCCGGTAGCTAACATCGAGCTGATCAGCCGTAAGCGCTTCATCCGGCTGGCTGGCAAGCACATGCATCAATCCGAAATCGATGCGGTCATTGCCCCAGACGCCCTGTATCAGGGCTCCAGTGTTTTCAATTACTACGCCTCGGTCGGGGATCAGTGAAACCACCTCACCCGGAATGCCAGCCCGCAATTCAAAAGGAGGGCTATCAACTTCCAGCAGCACCTGTCCGCTGCCGATCACAATGATCCGCCCAGGACGAGGAGCTCGCACGACGCGTTTTGTAATCCCAACCGGACCCGCAATGACATCCTCCTCGCTGACCCGCTCCCCGGCTTTGCGCTGAACTTGTTTATCGGCCTTATCTGCGGGCAGCCCCAGGCCCCGTGCCACATCCAGCACCAAGTGCTGGGGCGCTAAATTGGCCTGGGCGACGGCGTCAGCAGCTGTGACCTCCTGGCCCTTTCTGACCAGCACGCGGCCGGGAACTGGCAGCACACGCTGCCTTTGGACTGTTGCCAGGGGCAGAATATGAGTCACGGGTGCCAACATACGCTATCCTCTCGCCGATGAACCGTCATCTTCTCTGCTCAGCACAAGCAATAGGTGCAAGAATAATACCAATCCCAGTCAACCCCCTAATGACCATAACCATTTGCGATACAGCTCCATTTTGTGAGCCGCATCGCGAGGCAAGCGCAGCGGTCGCCCGCGCGCATCAATCACCACCCCGAGCACGCCGCCTGTCACTTTCAGGCTGCCCCCGCGGCCGGGCCCTCCCATCCCGACATCGGCACGATGCAGAGGCAGCAAATTCAACTTCGCTGAACGGCCCAGAGGCAAGGGCAAAACTTCCAATGCACCTTGTTTGATCTCCATGCTCGTCTCTTCGCCCGAGTCCTGCTTCGTGCGGATTCGCAATACGGGCGTACCGGGGCGGACATTTGCCACCGGAGAAATCACAGTGCCTAAGCTAAGGAAAGTGCTCGATTCGAGAACCTGAACCACCAGAATAGGATTGATGGAAGCTGCCGCCCCGAGAGGTGCGGCCAGGTTGTTCTGATCCAAAACCAACGTGGTGACACCAGTTGGCTGCAATGCATCCAACAACATCAGCATACTGCGCCCCGGCGATGGCGCTTGCGCCAGAACACTCCCTGCCGCAATAATCGGCTCAAACCAGGGCAATAGCGCCGAACCGGAATTGGCTACTTCGGGCGGGAAACCACGAGATACGGACGAAATGGCGGTATGAATCGCCTGGCGCGCCACGGCCTCTTCTATCCACAAATCTTCTTCCGAGGCCGGCACCGTTGTTGGATACAGGGATTTGTTGTAAATGTAATCTCTGAGTTGATCCTCGCCCACCTCTACTGGCAGCCAACGTATAATCTGGGATAACTCACTCGGGCCCAGCCTGGCAGTGAGGCCCTTCCCCAGGCCCAGTTGAGGAAAAACTCCCAGGGTCAGTTCTCCAGCAAAGGATGCAGCCAACGTGGTCGCCGAAGCACCTACATCTATTCCTAATACGCCCTTGCCGGGATCGTACACCTTGCTTAAAAAGCGCACGACACGCGCGAATGCTGTAGAAGTCGGAATCAACTGCTGGCCGGTCCAGGCGTCCAACTCATTTACACCGACGAATTGTTTGCCGCGAGCATTCCGGAAAATATCGATCATTCGTAGCTGAGCTGGTTCCAATTGTTCCCGTTCCAGAATCGGACGGACATTCGGCGCGATGTGCAAATTGGCGATCGAATTGAGCGCCGCGTCAACTTCCTCAGTCAAGGATTGATTGCCACTATAAAGCACCTCAGGGCGCTCACTTTCCGAGATCAGGTAGCAGGCCAAACCCACCGTCTCGATCATCTGCATCACAGATTGGGAAGCGCCGCCATCGGTACCTCCAGCAACGATGATCAAATCCGGGCGCTGGCGCAAAATGGCGTCAATACGAGCTTCCTGCTTGCGCCGGTCGTTCAGGCTCAGCTCCTCCACCACCTGGGCGTAAGTGGTGGTCGCTAACCGGCGAGCGCTCTCCAGCGACACATCTTCCAACAACCCGACCGCGACCACCTTAAGCGGTGGGCCAACCGAAAGCGTGGCCGCAAAGGTATCCACTCCGGAGCCGTCGGCCAGACTGGGCATGATCAGGCGCTCATCTGGGCCCACCAAATTCCGGCCCGTGACCCGCTGCAGGTGGTCCAAAGCCAGACGGATCCCTTCTCCGACATCCTGATACGGAGCAGCCGCCGTCGTTGGAGCGGTACCTATGGCAACGAAGCGGTAGCGCCCATCTACAACGTCGAAGAGCACGGCGCGCGTGTTGACTTCACCCACATCAATTGCCAGCAATGAATCAGCATCTAAGAGAGACGTGCTCATAATTATGTCAGGAAAGCGGCATTAACAGAGGTTTTAAAAAGTCCACCAGGAAATACAGGCGTTGGACCAAAGCCGTCAAGGATGAAGCGTAAACACCTGCGAATAAAACTCCAAAGGCAATCGCGATAAATACGCTGCCAACCTGGCCAAGCCCATCGATCCAGCCCTGGCGTTGAGGTTGTCGATCCGGGCGTGAGCGAACGCCAAAATGGAAATAGGCCAGGGTGGTCACGGTCCCAACCAGGACGACGACCCCATCGATAAATTGTGCTCCTATATTTATCCCCGCTTCCCGGGCTGCCTGGAGATCGAACAAGTTCATGGTGGCGATCGACTGGGGAAATAACGTCCCAATCACCGTGCCTCCAATCGCTGCGGCTGCACCAGCCCCCACCAGATAAGCCATGGGTATGTTCCCAACACGCGCCAGGCGCGGGGACAGCTTCGCCAGTAGCAACAAACTCAGCAAGATGGGAACCAGAGTTAATAACCGTTCGCCTCGATCAGCACTGAACAAGGGAACGATTAGACGCGGCAACAAGACATTGTAGATTGCCACAATACCTGCGTAGCCGGCGGCAACGCCGATAAAAATATGGATGGTCAACCTGAAGAGAGGATTGTCTCCCAGAATATAGCTGAAGACCAGCAGGGTGAAAATAAAGCCAAGGATTATACCTATCAGATCGGCCAAACTGAGTTCACCGAGACTCATTGGATTTCCTCTTTAAACTTCAGATTTCCTGAGGCGCGCCAGCGCGACCAGCGCTATGTTGGCCAGCCCACCAATCGTGATGAGGACCCCTGCAACCCATAAACCGATGCTGAAAGCATCCCAATACTTACGCGGTAAACCACCTCGCCCGGTCAAACGCGCGTAAGCGGCTCCGTCCCGCACTCCGGTGACCAGCCCCTGAATTTGCCGGGGATTAGCCTGATAATAGGGCTGCACGAGCGGCGCAGCCTGAGCGCCGAGCACCATGACGAGAGGCGTTGCTGAGTTTCCACCCTTCAGGTAAGGCTGGACCTGTTCCACCCAATTACGTGCCACGGTCGGATTAGCGGTGACCACCATGATCAATGCGAAATCGGATAAGCGTTCAACGCCCTGCAGTGGAGGTAAGGCCGGCCGATTACTTCCTTCCCAGGCAGCTATGCCGTCCAACGAGTACGGGAGAATACGCTGGGGGCTTTCTGCAAAGGCTAATAAACCTGCCGCGCCACCGGGAATATAACCCAGATTCACGTATTCCTGGTCGCTGGCATAGTTATGCTCCGTCTGAGTCCCCGCCAGGAAGCGCTCGGCGACGATCGGCCCGGTTGGCGAAGTAGAAACTAAGGTCAAATAGGCGCCCCGCAACATGAGGTGATCCACCACGACAGACGCGGCCGTATCCATCTCGCCCGATAATGCGGGCTCGTAATCAAAGGATATCAGGACGCGGGCCTGGCTAGGCAACTGGTTGATCAACTGATCGAGGCTCGCGGTACCGGACGAAAAGGTTGGAAGAGGCGCTTCCTGGCTCCCGGCTATCACTGGCCAGAGGACGGCCAGGATAAGTATCAAAGCAATTGCCCAGCGAAGAATGTGTTGTGAGGAAATCACCGCAGGGCGCGAAACCGGCTGT
>DASQQR010000101.1:0-2980 GCA_035643335.1 Anaerolineales bacterium | reverse complement strand
CGAGCGAATCGCATCTGAAATCTCAAGTAAAGTTTGGGCATCTGCAAGTGTCGATTCGATTCTCAGGACAGCAATTCGAGAGCTGTGCCAATCCTGGAACGCCGCTGAAGGGTGGATCGTTCTCGATTTCCCACACGAGCTTCCGGTTCGTCTGTCAAATGGAGATTAAGCCATAGTGAAGCACAATACAGTATTCCGGTATGCGTTCCTCGGCGTTCTCTTTGGATTTCTTTTCCCGGTTATTTCGACCATCTGGAATTTATATCATCTCCATTTGACGCTTTCCTGGGAAAGCATGATCAAGGTCCAGCAAAATAATCCGATGCAATGGATGATCGATACGGCTCCGCTAATTTTGGGATTGTTTGCTTCGCTCGCTGGCATCAGTCGAGCCAAAGTGGAAATCCTGAACGGGGATCTGGCAGAGAATCTCAGGGAAAAGAATAAGCTGGTGGAAGAGCTTCAACTGGCAAAATCGGGATTGGCAAAAGAAATCGATAACCGAATCTTGATGCTCCAAGCCGTCGCCCACGTAGCGCGTGAATCGGCCGGCATACGGGATGTGGACGAACTGTTAGCACAGGCTTCGCATCTGATTTCGGAGTACTTCGGCTTTTATCATGTAGGCATCTTTTTGCTGGAGAAGGATAGTGAATATGCCATCCTGCGGGCGTCCAATAGCGAAGGGGGCCAGCGGATGCTCGGGAGAGGGCATAGGCTCAAAGTTGGCCAGACCGGAATAGTTGGTTATGTCGCTGGGACCGGCCGGTCACGGATCGCGCTGGACGTAGATGATGACAGGAGTTACTTTAGCAACCCTGACCTTCCAGATACACGCTCAGAGACGGCGTTACCACTTAGGGCTGGGAAAAGCCTGATCGGAGTCCTGGACCTGCAATCCACTGAGCCAGATGCCTTTGGTCCCGAGGATGTGGAAAGCCTGCAAATCCTGGCGGATCAAATCGCGCTGGCGATCGAAAATGCACGTCTGCTGAAGGAAAGCCGTCGATCTCTCCAGGAATTGGAATTCCTGTACGGACAGCAAATCCAGCGAGCCTGGCGCGATCAACCCAGAACCCAGCCGTTCGCTTTTCAATACCGCCAGTCTAAAGTCGCACCGGTTTCATCGGAGGATATTCCAAGAAACGGGGAGGCAACAGAGGAGTATGTCCACAGGATCCCGCTAAAATTGCGCCACCAGGCGCTTGGCTATGTTCAGCTACGTCGTGAACTCGATCAGGGACCCTGGTCCCCCGAGGAGATTCGATCGATCGCGAAAGCAGCCGATCAAATTGCGCTGTCACTGGAAAACGCCCGCCTGTTTGACGAAGCCCGGCGCGTAGTTCAGCGAGAGCAAAAAATAAACGAAATGTCCGATAAAATTCGCGGCTCGATTGACCTTGAAACGGTATTACAGAACACAGTCCGCGAGCTAGGCAAGGCGTTGGGCAATCCGAAGACCTTCATTCAGATCGGCGTAGAAACTGCAAATGGCTCCGAGGAGGCGAAGTCATGAAGGCGGCCTCAAACAAGCCGACCGCCAGCATCAGGACCAAGTTGCTGGTCCTGCTTCTTGGAATCACGACGCTAGCGATTTTTGCCATAGCGGCAATCGCCATCACTTCCGCGCAAATTGTGGGTAGGAGCGCCCAAGAACTCAGTGGTCGCTTATTGCGCTCTCAAGCGGAGCAGACGCTCGTCCGAACTACACAGAGCACAGCCAAAGAGAACGATCTCGTCCTCGAACGGGTATTGCGGGATGCCAAGAAGATCGCAGATTTTGCGGCCGAGATTTTTGACCATCCGGAGGATTTTCGTAGCCAGTCTTTCTGGTCCGTGAATGATCACATGAAGTATGGTCCCGAAAAGCAATATATCAATGGGGAGGAGGATACAAGCAGTGTATTTGTTCCCTTCACGGCCACGGTTGACTCGGCTGTCGTCCGGGATATCGAACTCAGCGCCTATCTTGATCTAATCTTCGAACCCGTCCTTCAAAGCAATTCAAATATTGAGGCAATCTACTTCGCAACCCCTCGTGATGTGGTTCGATATTATCCGAATATAAATCTGGGGGATGTTCTGCCTCCGGATTTTCAAGCAACCAGCCGGATATGGTACGAGGGCAGCCTGGAAAGGGGTGCCGGCCATAAGGAGCCCTGGTGGACGCCCGCCTACCTGGATGCCACTGGCCTGGGGATCGTTACCACTGCCGCGGCACCAGTTTACGGGAATCAGGGTGATCTCCTTGGCGTAGTCGGCATGGATGTAACTCTCACGGAGATGAGAGCCAGCATTGAATCGAAAGAATTGTTGCCGGGCGGGTATTCATTTCTGATTGACGATTCGGGGCGCGCCATCGCGCTGCCGGAAAGGGGCTTCCTGGATATCCTGGGGAGACCATCCGAGCCAGAAGAATTTGGGACCGATCTCACTGCGACAACCACCGGCTTTGCACCTATCCTAGCCTCGATGAAGGCGGGTGAAAGCGGTTTCAAGAGCATAGAGATCGAAGGCAAAGAGTTTTTTGTGGCGTACGCTCCACTGGAAAGTTCCGGATGGAGCCTGGGAAGCGTCATCGAAGCCAAAAATGTTCTCAAATCCTTATCATCCTTACAGGGGGATATGGAATCAGCAACCCGGTCCTTAATATTCAATCGGATCCTGCCGGTCAGTGGCGTGGTTCTCGCGTTGGTGATTATCCTGGGTTTGACATTAACTAACCACCTTGTATACCCAATTCAAAAGCTGGCAGAGGCAGCCGAAAAAATAAGATCGGGGCATTGGGAAGTGGAATTACCCGCGGCTCGTAACGATGAAATCGGTGTATTAGCCCAAGCTTTTGAAGGTATGACAAGCCAACTGCATAAGTTGGTGGTCAATCTGGAACAGCGCGTCGCCGAGCGGACTCAAGAGCTGAAACATCGAGCCGTACAACTGCGGGCAGCGGCCGAGGTGGGCCATGCAGCCGCATCTTTCC
>DASQQR010000100.1:0-2898 GCA_035643335.1 Anaerolineales bacterium | reverse complement strand
GTGTGAGTATAGGACGCGACGGATTCAACCCATTTCAGGAGAGTGAAGCCCTCGCCGCGCATGAGCAGAGAACAGCCATTCTGTTCGACCAGTTGAGCGGCCCGCGCCTGATTTCCCGCCATGATGGCGTGGTGGGTGGCTTCGGCGATCATAGCATTTTGTTCGTACCATTGCGAGGCGCGGCGGTGCAGCTCGGGTAGCAGCTGTGGAAATAGGTGCTTAAGGCGCAAATTGACGACATCGGCAAAAAGGTGGTGGTACCGATACCACTGCCGCCTGTCATCCAATGGGACGACGAACAGGTTCATTGCTTCTAAGGCCTCCAGCATAGCCTGTCCGTTATCGAGGCCCGACTCTCCGGGTTCGACAACAGCATCACACAGCGAGCCGCACATGCTAGTAAGTATGGAGGTCTGCAGCAAAAACGTGCGCACGCTCTCCGGCTGGAGTTTGAGCACTTCTTCCGTCAGGTAGTCCACGATGTGGTGATGGCTACCAGTGAATGCGGATACAAAGCTATGGATGTCTATACAGGCTTGCATGGATAGGGCTGCCAGTTGCAGCCCCGCGATCCAACCCTCTGTTCGTACATGCATAGCGACGATGTCATCGGCAGATAGCCTCAACCCCATGACTTCGTTCAGAAAGGCAGCAGTCTCCTGCCTCGTAAAACGCAACTGTTCAGCCCGTATCTCCAGCAACTGATCCCGGGCACGCAAGCGAAAAAGCGGCAGAGGTGGGTCGATGCGCGTGAGAAGCAAAAGATGCAACTGCGGCGGCACGTGATCGATCAGGAAAGTGAGCATCTCCAAAATGGGTTGGGCGTGGATGACGTGAAAATCATCCAGAATGAGAACGAACGGTGCACCCTGCCCGGCAATCTCATTGATCAAAATGTTCAGCAGCATGTCGTATGGCGCTGGCTGGGTCCTCTGTAGCAGACTTAACAAGTCTGGTTGAATGGTGGGGACGATTTTTTGCAGTGCCGCCAGAAAATTTTGCAGGAAGCGAATGGGGTCATTATCACTCTCGTCCAGCGAAAGCCAGGAAGAAGGTATTTCGCTTTCTTGCAACCAACTGCTAACCAGAGTCGTTTTGCCATAACCCGCTGGGGCTGAAATCAGGATGAGCGCCATGTCCAGACAAGTGTTGAGCTGTGCAATCAGGCGAGGACGGCTTACGCGGTTGGGGCGCAGTGAGGGAATAAACAGTTTGGTGCTGAGCAGTAGTTCTCTCGGCTCCACGAGCGAGGGGGTAATCTGATCTCCCCTTCCTATCACCAGGGATCCTTCGGGCGACATCTGAATTCCTTATGTGAGTCCCCAGCCGGGTAGATTCCGATCGGGATCTGGCTTTTGGTTATGATCAAATTTGCCAGCAGGGCAACTCTAAATCCTATTGTACAAGATTCCGGAGGGGTACGCAATAAAACTCTTCGCGAGTCTGCAAGCGAAGCCAGGTAATATGGAATATGCCTTTCCAACTGAATCTGCTATCGCTTCCACAGCAGCGGTGAGTCGATAATCGCCCCTGGCTCTTGGGCGGACTCCAGAACCTCGAGTGCCTGGCGGAGAACAGCGCGATGGGTTCTGGTGTCATTGGCAGGACCAAGGGGAGCGCCAAGCGGAAAGTGTAGGAAGAGAGTTCGGGGAGGTTTCACGTTCTGCGCTACTTCCCGGCGCATCACAATGCAGACCGTGGAAATACCGGATTCCTCGAGCATACGCGCGATCAGTCCCACGGACTGCTGGCAAACCGGTCAGCAAGGGACCAGGAGGGCTGCTTCTGCACCGGCTGCCAACAACCGGCTGGCTGCTGCCGGCGCAGTCACCTCAACCAGTTGCCGTGGCTGGGGTAAGAAACCGGTGAAACTGATCGCCGGATCCACGAAGCGGCCGATCGTCCCATCACCAACAAACTCCAACAATTGTGAAAGTGGGAACCCGACGTCCGGATCTTCCGTAACGTGAGTCCGGTCATAGTGCTCGTGGGCGAAATCCAACCTTTCGGGGGGCGTGTGGATGGGTATTTCCTTGAACGACGGATCGCCATAAAAGTTGGCGGCATCGAAGGGGCAATCGGCCCCCTTGCGGTATACTCCGCAAGTCCCTACCAGGGCCAAGGCGATCTGGTCGAGCGATTTTCGCAGCGGGGTCCACGGCGCGCTTGCGTTTACCACCCATTCAAAATGCGGATCCCACTTCGTCCGGACGGCGTTGTAGCTGCGTTGGAGCGCCTCGGAATTGATCATGGTCAAGGTTGGTATATCCTGGTCTCGGGCTTGAAAGCGGCCCAGGAGAACCAGAAGTGGTTGATGGCGACCACCGGTTCAAGCTGCTGCCCGGCCATTTCTCCGCTGATCGCCTGGCCAAGCAAATTCCACTGGCTGTCGCTTTCCTGATCGATGATCTGGCCATCTTTCAAGGTGAAATTCAGCTCTTGCCCACCGACAGCCCGTGAATAAGCGTTCGCCGATCCTACATCTCTTCCCCCGGCAACTGAAGCGGCATCCAGGGCAGAGGCTGTGCCCGGGGCCCAGAAAACTGCTACGGGTTGATCCCCCACGGTATCATTGACAACTTGCATTTCTTGAAGCACGTCGTAAGGGTAGGCAACGGCTTCACCATTCAAGTCCACCGTGAGCACCCGGGCCATGGGCGGCAAAATCCCGGGCGTTTGTGGGCCTTTATAGAGGAACGGCGAGCTGTTAATATTATCGTAACCCGTGTAAGGATTGCGCCCATAAGGACGGTTAAGGCCCGTTTCCCGAGAGAGAACCCTGCCATTGGGATGCTCATTTTTGAACTCATCCCATCCGATGATGGTTGCGGGAAGGAATTTGAGCTGCTTGCCAGTCATTTCGCCAGCGATGGCTTCGCCGGAGGCCTGCTGCCACCA
>DASQQR010000099.1:0-3724 GCA_035643335.1 Anaerolineales bacterium | reverse complement strand
AGAGTGAGATTAATCCGATGTCAGCGATCATAGAAACTCCATCTCGTTGGAAGACTGGGAGAGTGGGAGATTGGAAGGCTGGGAATTAATGCAATCTTCCATGCTCTGTTATGGATAGCTCTCCGCCAAGAGCTCCTCAATCTTCTCGTCCAGCTGCGGCGGGTAGAGCGGGCCGATGTGCACACCGCGCAGTTCGCCGTTCTTGGCGACGAAGAACGTCTCCGGGACGCCCTGGATGTTGTAAGCCTGGGAGATGCGCGTGGCCACGTCCGGGCCGTTTATGTAGGTGATGTCGAATTCATCAATGTAGGCCAGAGCTTCCTTTTCGGTATCCACGTAGTCCACGCCGATGAAGACCACGCCCTCGTCCTGGTATTTGCGCCAGGTCTGCTCGAGATAGGCAGCCTCCTCCCGGCAGGGCGGGCACCATGAGGCCCAAAAGTTGATCACCACTACCTGGCCGCGCAACTCGCTCAGTGTGACTGTGCGCCCGTCAAAGCCGCCCAAGGTGAAATCTGGCGCCAGGCCGCTCTGCAGCGGACCCGCTCGCACCTTGTTTAACCCCCAGGCCAGCAGCCCCAGCAGGGCTAGCACGGCGGCATACGCCACCACCCGGCCTGCTGGACTCCAACGATTGGGGAACGTCAATGTCGCAGTTTCAATGGAATTGTCGGGATCGAGATTTGTCATGCCATCCTCTGCAAATTAGAATGAATTTACCGCAGGGGGGATTACGCATTATGTTTTACGCATCACGTATCACGGCTCCGCCCTTACCGCCGCCTGGGTCCAGATCTCCATTGTGGGGTTATTGCGATCATTATTCTCGATGACCACCCCGCGGCGCACGGTTTGGCCACCCACCTCGTGGAAACCCGCATCAAACGTCAGGGTCATAATGGACACTTTACCTGGTGGGATGACAGTTGCGGTGAAGTCCGCTGTGGTGCAGCCGCAGGTGGTGTAGGCCCGGCTGATGGTCAGAGGAGCGTCACCCTGGTTGAAGATGGCGAAGTCATGGGTGAGCATATCCTTAAGCCCCACGCTGCCGAAATTGAAGAAATCCTCCGAGACGGCGATTTTGGGCTGGGGACCATCTTTGGGCAAGAAGGAAATGGACGCCATGTCGGTGGGCTCCATCTCGTGGATGGCGTGCAGCGGCCGGTCGTAGACCACGTCCTCCGGCGAATAATCCCCAGAAGCCTTGGCGGGGGTTTTGCCCACCATCCAATACAGGCTGGCTCCTACCAGCAGCGCTCCCGCGATCACGATGATCAATGGCAGCAGCTTCTGGCGCTGGCGCTGTTTACGTGCTCTTTCTCCGAGTTGTTGTTTGGATGTCCTGTAACCCTTTCTCACGTTTTACTCCTCCAGGATTTCGGAAACGGTGTTCACGCGAACCGATCCGTGATTGCTTGCATGTCCTTCGTCATGCGGCATGAATTTCATCATCAGCAGATGAGAGAGCGGACAAACCAGGATCAAGGCAAACAACAGCACGGAATTGACGAGTATGTTGAAAAGGAAGATCGCTCCAAGGGCTGCCACAGGGACCAGGCAGCAGAGCAGGATGATGAAAACGTGTTTCTTGGTCATGGATAAAACTCCAAAGTTTGGGCCAGTGCTTCTTCAGCCAGGCCGGCATCCGCGGCCAGCCAGATGAGCATGTCACCGGATTGAAAGTAAAAGTGCTTCTGTCCCATACCTGCCAATTCATAGATCACTCGATCGCCGTCCGGATGCTCTCCAGTGGGTGTGAAGGGAGAATTCCCTTCGGCGATTTTGTCTTCCATGGCGGCCAGCATGCGGCTGGCCAGCGGCCGAATGGGCGCGCCTGCCACCCACAGCTTCACCTGGTGTTGGTCGCCGTACATCCCGACCGCCCCGGAGGCCAACAGGAAGCTTTTGCCGTGCAGGCGGGCGAGCTCCCCAAGCGCCTGCCGGCCTGTCCTACGCATGGCCAATGGCAGGCCAGCGATCTCTCTCGGCAACGGCACGGTGCCGGGGTAATCCAACGCCTGTTCAAATAGCGCGTATCCCACCCCAAGAGATGTAACCAACAGCCCTAGAAGGATTAAACCGAGAGCAGGGAGACGCCTCACAAACACATTTATCCGCCACGCTCCCAGACGAATACGCGCTCCGGAGCGTCAACGTTTGTCAGGGTAAGGGTAATTTTCTCGGCTCCATCCAACACAGATCCGGTCTCTGTACTGGCGGGAAAAGACAGCTTTCCTCTCACGTGGTGGCCTCCAGAGGGCGCATCCCAGCTGGAAGCCTGGATGGAATAACCGGTATCCGTAGTCAGGGTTGCCAGAGAAGCCAGGTCCATGCTCAGGCCAACGGAATGAGTGTTCATAGCCACCTGGAAATCGATGCTCTCCCAGGCGTTGTTCAGGTTGAGGGGGGTGATTTCCACGCTCACCGCGCCTTGTTCGTCTAACTTGGGTTGGCCTTCAACCCAGTACGGCTGGTCAGCCTCTCGCTGTCTGGCCGGCTTATCACTGTTACTGGCAGCAACCGCTGCGCTGGTTTGAGGCTCGGAGGCCGCCGCAGGCTGTGCGGGCTTATCGGAACAGGCTGCCAGCGTAAGGCTCAATAGCGAAGTCAAAAACAAAAGGAAATGGATACGGGTTATTTTCATAGGTTTCCTGGACAATAGAAATTTATCTGCAGCTTTTAGCGATCCGGTAATCACTGGGCCGAGACCTGTTCCAGCACATAGCTCAGGTGCCGCAGCACTTTTCGGCGTTCCCGGAATAAGATAAACAACATGAGGATGATGCCTAAAATCGTCGTTCCCAACCCAACCAGCATAAACAAGGTCTGGTATTCAGCCAGAAAGGTGGCCGCTGCGGTCAGCCCGAGGATGGGAAGCACGTCGGTAACGTGGTGAGCACAGCAGGCCACCATGGCCGCCGTGGAGGTGGCGCCGCCTGCTCCGGTCAAAGCTCCAGAGGGCCCCACGCTGGCAACGGGAACAAACAGCCTCTTTTTCAGGACAGTGTACAGGCTCGCTTGCACGCCGAAGCCCAGAATAATGGGAATGACGATGGCGCGGTCCTCCCAAAACAAATCGACGGCGTGTTGCGGGCTTTCCGCCCAGGATACAATACCGAAATATACGGCCGTCAGGAAGATCGATCCGGCCAGACCGGCCGCAACCGGCAGTAGAAAACGCTTCTTGCTATACATAGCGACATTCCTCATCTTCAAATTCCCGGTCTTGAACCGAATGTTAGCCGAACCTCCCTTCTTTGTCATGCGCCATTTGGCGGTATTCTGCATGCGCTAAATTGCTTGTAACATTTGTCACCCTGGAGATAGATGGATGTCACATGAGCAGAGGCGATTCGGGGGCTAAAAAAGCGACCAGATCCCTGACCTGGGCGGGGGAAAGTACCGTTCTCCCTCGAAGCATTCATGGCTCAGAACATTTGAACTTTATGACACGTCCACAACTGAACTATATCCGTGGCGGCCATTTGTTTAAGCAGGTAAGCTTTGAAATCATGGTCATCTTTTGTCATGCGCCACTTCGCGTGAATTACGGTAGGCACATTTGCCTATACCAAGATAGGGTGAATGGCGCTAGGCTTTTGGAGCAAGAGCGTGTATATTTGCAATTATGGGAATTACGCACTGATATAGGCAAAATTGCCTATGGATAAACAGGGCAAATGGCGCTAGCCCTAGTGCTCACCCCCGCCTATACTGTAAGCAA
>DASQQR010000098.1:0-2994 GCA_035643335.1 Anaerolineales bacterium | reverse complement strand
AGAGATTGGGGGGACAACAGGCGCACTTGGAAAAGAAGTGAGTGCCCCCAAGGGGAATCGAACCCCTGTTTTGGCCTTGAGAGGGCCACGTCCTGGGCCGCTAGACGATGGGGGCAGAAAGCGCTGGAATAATACCACGTGCATGACCTAGCGTCAACAAGTTCACAAATTCGAAATGTCTCCCGTGCTATAATTTTTGTAATTTAGTCTTATAGTCAAGCAGTCGAGTAGGCGAGTAGTCGTATGGTCCCCAAGTCGCTGGCACCAGATGGCCTGCATCGCCGCTGCTACTACCAGACTACAAGACTACAGGACCACAAGACTACCAGTCAACATCTAGCCGAAGGAGCTGTGCATGTACGACGCTGAAATGCTAAAGAAATTGAGCCAGGAAAAGGAGAAATGGGAGGAAACCACCCTGCAGCGAACGCTGGCCCGGTTTCCCGAACGCAGAGCCCAGTTCATCACCACATCTTCTGAACCCATCGAACGCGTTTACACGCCTCTGGACGTATCTGAGATGGATTACTTCGAGGATCTGGGGCTGCCTGGCGAATACCCCTACACGCGCGGCATCCATCCTACGATGCACCGCGGCCGGTTGTGGACCATGCGCATGTTTGCCGGGTTCGGCACGGCCGAAGAGACCAACCAGCGCTTCAAGTACCTGTTAGAACAAGGCCAGACGGGCCTATCGATTGCCTTCGACCTGCCCACCTTGATGGGGTACGATACAGACTCCCCGGAATCGTTGGGAGAATTCGGCAAATGCGGTGTGGCCGTCTCTTCCTTAAAGGATATGGAGATCCTGCTGGACGGAATCCCACTGGATAAGGTCTCAACCAGCATGACGATCAACTCCCCGGCAGCAATCATTTGGGCAATGTATATCGCCACCGCCGAAAAAAAGGGCGTGCGCCCCGAGCAGCTACGCGGCACCATCCAGAATGATATCCTCAAGGAATACATCGCGCAAAAGGAATACATCTTCCCTCCTGAGCCGTCCATGCGTCTGGTGGTAGACACCATTGAATTCGGCACCAACTCTATCCCCCAGTGGAACACCATCAGCATCTCGGGCTATCACATTCGCGAGGCTGGATCGACCGCGGCGCAAGAGCTGGCTTTTACCCTGGTAGACGGCATGGAATACGTGCGTTGGGCGATCGAACGCGGTTTAGATGTGGATGCCTTCTCCCCGCGCTTGTCTTTTTTCTTCAATGCTCACAACGACTTTTTCGAAGAGATCGCCAAGTACCGGGCCGCGCGGCGCATCTGGGCCCGGGAGATGCGCGCGACCTTTGGGGCTAAGAACCCACGCTCGTGGTTAATGCGCTTCCATACGCAGACCGCCGGTGTATCGCTCACCGCCCAACAGCCGGAGAACAATATCGTGCGGGTCGCTATTCAGGCTCTGGCGGCCGTGCTCGGGGGCACCCAATCCCTGCACACCAACAGCATGGACGAGGCCCTGGCGCTGCCCTCCGAACACGCCGCCACCGTTGCCCTTCGCACGCAACAAGTCCTGGCCGAGGAATCCGGGGTAGCAAACACCATCGATCCGCTGGGCGGCTCGTTCTTCGTTGAGGACCAGACCAACCGCATCGAATCCGAGGCGCACGACTACTTCCGGCGCATTGATGACTTAGGCGGCGTGCTGCCTGCCATCGAAAGAGGTTTCTTCCAAGGTGAGATCTCTGACGCGGCCTACCGCTACCAACAGGAAATCGACGCAGATATCCGCAAAATCGTCGGCGTCAACGCCTATCAAGAGGATAAACCTTACAAGATCCCCATCTTGAGGATGGATCCAGCAGGCTATAAGCGCCAGATCAACCGGCTCGAAACCTTGCGCAAGGAGCGTGACAGTGGTCGAGTGGGGCAAACCCTGGACCGGCTGCGGATTGCCTGCCAGGGAACCGAAAATACCATGCCTCATATCATGGAGGCTGTGCACGCTTATGCCACTCTGGGCGAGATTGTCGGGGTGATGAAAGACGTATTTGGGACTTACGAAGAACCCACCTTGGTTTGAAAGAATGAGGTTCTGTGCTCGAAGTGCACCTGGGGTGCACTTCGAGCACACATCTTCCGTTCACCATTAATCGGAGGTTATGCTATGCGAATTGGCATTTTGACGGGGGGAGGCGATGTACCTGGCCTCAACCCATGCATCAAAGCCTTTGTTTACCGGGCCATTGACGAGGGACACGAGGTCCTTGGCATCCGGCGCGGTTGGGGCGGATTGTTTTATTACAACCCGGACGATCCAACCTGTCATGAAGAATGTGTCCTGCCGTTGGATAAACAAAATACACGTACTATTGACCGTACGGGCGGCACCATTCTGCACACCAGCCGGACGAATCCTTCAAAGATCCGGGCCAAACAAGTGCCGGATTTTCTGAGAGGCGAGGGTTTCAACGAAGATGAAAAAGATCCTCTGGACTTCACCCCGCACGTGCTTCGGGTCATCGAGCACCTCGGGATCGAGGTACTGGTTCCCATCGGTGGCGATGACACATTGGGGTACGGTGCTCGCCTGTACGAGGAGAATTTCCCAATCGTAGCCATCCCTAAGACGATGGACAATGATGTATTTGGCACCGATTACTGCATCGGGTTCTCCACCGCGGTCACTCGCAGTGTGCAGTTCATCCACCAATTGCGAACCTCGATCGGATCCCACGAACGCCTGGGGGTGATCGAGCTCTTCGGACGTAACTCGGGCGAGACCTGCCTGATCTCCTCCCATCTATCGGGTGTCGACCGGGCGGTTATCTCCGAGGTCCCCTTCGACCCCGAGAAACTGGCCAGCTTTTTGATAGAGGACCGCAAAGATAACCCGAGCAATTACGCCATTATGGCGATCTCAGAGGGCGCTCGTTTTGTTGGCGGCAAGATCGTGGAGTATGGCCAGGCTGACGCCTTCGGTCACAAGAAGCTGGGGGGAATTGGCATGCTGACCTCAGAAGCGCTTAAAGAGATCACGGG
>DASQQR010000097.1:0-2808 GCA_035643335.1 Anaerolineales bacterium | reverse complement strand
CCGCCAACAGGCGGCTCAGGGCCATGTCATCTCCCGAGAACTGGATTTCCAGGAGGGTGCGGTTCTGGATGACTGCCTTGCCTGCCTCCATCACGATTACACCATCAACCTGGGCCAGGTAATCGGCAGCCTCCGCTGCCCGGTCCAAAAGCGTGATTTGCACCACTCGATGGGGCATGAGGTGAAGCTGCAGCTCTTCCGGCGTTCCGACTCCGATTAATTTTCCGGCTTCGATAATGCCTACCCGCGTGCTGATCTCAGCGACATCGGCAAGGATATGTGTGGAAAAGAAAATTGTCTTGCCCAGTCGAGCCAGCTCCACCATTAACTCTCGGATTTCCACGCGGGCGCGAGGGTCCAGCCCGGAAGCCGGCTCGTCCAAAATCAGTACTTGAGGATCGTGGATCAAGGTGCGAGCCAGGCTCAGACGCTGTTTCATGCCGCGAGGTAAGCTTTCAACCATATCCTCCCGGCGGTGAGAAAGATCGACAAGTTCAAGAAGATCGCCAATCAAAGGGACGCGCTCAGCTTCGGAGAGTTCGTAGCAGGCCGCGAAAAAGTCGAGATATTCCCAGACTTTCATGTCATTGTACACGCCGAAGTAATCCGGCATGTAACCAATTGCTTTCCTTACCCGGAGTGGACTCTCGGATACCGGGTGCCCGCAAACCCGGATATCGCCCCCGTCCGGCTTCAAAAGGGTCGCCATCATGCGGATTGTGCTGGTCTTGCCCGCTCCGTTGGGTCCGACAAATCCGAAAATATCCCCTTCTTCAACCGATAGCGTAAGTTGATCTACGGCGGTTCTCCCGTTGAATCGTTTGGTAAGATCCTTGATTTTAATGATCTCTGCCATCATCTTTCAACCACTAATGACAAATCAACTGCTTCGATGCGAATCCCAGCCGGGGTATTTGGGTTTTCGATCTTGAGACGCACTTCGCCATCCGACTCAACGTATTTTTCCGGGTCTGGAACCGAAAAGTCTCCCCAATCTAATTCACCCAGGCTATCCCAATCGTCGATGCGATAATTCCACAGATAGATTTTCAATCCGCTGGATCCCTGTGCTCCGGAATCCTTGAGGTGCAAAGTCAATGTCTGGACCTTTGAGAAGCCGATGGGCTGGGAAAGCGAAAACTTGAGGGCATAACTGCCGGGGAAAAGGTGGGTATCATAAGGCGTATCATTGTCGGTGGGTCCGGAGGAAAGGCTGGTCCAGGAAAACAGGGCTGGCGGAAGGTTCAGGCGATTACCCTGCAAGTCCAAAGAGGGGTAGATGTTAAAAATGTAAAGTGTTGTGCTTTCGCCCGATGCATTTTTATCTTGGAGACTGGCCGGAATGGGCGATTCGCTTGTCCAACCGGTGAGGTAAACGCCCCCTCCCGGCCCGCGTTGCCCGTCCTGGGTGCTGGCTAACGCGTTGAGCAGCAGATAGCGCCGGTTGGTCTCTTTATCCTGGTAGAAATTCGAGGTGCCCAAAATATCCATTGCCAGACTATTCCCGCCAGGGCTGAAGTAGACCATTCCTGGACCCGATGGAACCGCGCTTGTCGATTGTCCGGACGGGGCTGCACGGCCAGAGGCCCGTTGGCTAATAGAGATGTCCTGGGTATCTCCAGGTTTTAGGTCGCCGAGTTGCTCAGTATTGCCCGGCGCGATCAAGACTGCTCCATGCAAGGTCAGTGCGCTTTGGTTGGAGATCTTGCCCTCCAGGTTCACGCCCGTGCCGGCAAGGGACAGTTTGAGATCATGGGTAATTTCCGGGGCGGTGATACTCCCCTCGACGGCAAAAGCGTCTAAACCGCCTACCTCTAAGCGCATATCCGGGATGGTAACGCTGGCGCCATCCTCGGCGATGGTCCAGTTCCCGCCGCCAAGCAGACGAGTGCTGGTGGGAATAGGATGGGCGAGAAATCCCGGCCCGACTTCAACCTGGTAGGTGGCTCGGCTGGGTGAAAAGACGCCCACCAACCCATCTACGCGGGCCGTGTTGGAGCCCCGCCAGACCTGGACGATCGCCATGCGCTCCATCAAGGCTCGGTCCCCGCGCATCCGGTCCCCGATCACGTAGGACAGAAGGCTGAAGAAAATCACCAGTGCTGGGAGGCTGAACCAGGCGAATTCGCGGCGTTTTAGCTTGCGCAGGATGATGAAGTTCACCGGCCCAAGTGCGACCACGTACAAAACCAAGAAACCACAAAATAACAGGGCTGAGGGCGTTGCCAGGCTCGGCAAAGAGGCAATGGCTTCAGCTGCGGAATCCCAGTTTTGGAATCCATGTGCCCATCCTGGCCTATCGTTGTTTACCCGGAGCAGCCCGGCATAAAGATCTTCGAGACCCACCCAACTTCTAAGGGGCTCCAATGAGGGGTCCATCGATAGGTAAATAACGCTGCCTAGCCCCATAGATCGCTCCAGCACCAGGGGATAGCCCGATTGGCTTGCAAGCGTTTGTGCGCCGGGCCTAGGCGAACCCGTGGTAATCACGGCATCGCCTTCAATCGGGAAATGGCTCTGCGAAAAAGAAATCAGGGGGGACAAATCCGCGAGGGACTGGGTGTTATCTGGAGCTAAAGGCAGCAGACTCGACAGCCCAGCCGCAGTTTTCTGCCAGCTCGGGCCCCCAGTTACAATCAAACGTCCGCCTGAGACGAGCCAATTCCTTAGGGCCTGGAGCTGGTTTTCTGTGATTGCCCCCGTATCGACCCTCGAAATCAGCAGGACATCCAGGCCGGACAGTCCCGCAGTCCGGTCAGGCAGTCCATTCGTGCCGATTTGGGAAACAAAAGCTTCCCCACCGGCTGG
>DASQQR010000096.1:0-4654 GCA_035643335.1 Anaerolineales bacterium | reverse complement strand
GCGCTCGTAAAGGGCTTTCGCTTTGGTATTGGTCTGGTCGACACCCAATTCAATATATCTCGCCTGATCTCGGTATTCTGCTGCCAGATTCCCTAGAACCCGAGTCCCAATCCCCCTTCCTTGAAACCCTTCGTCGAGAATCAGTCCATGCAAATGTAGCGCCTCTCCGCGCAGCTCCATCCAGTAAAAACCAGCCAGGTCATCATCTTCGTAGATCCCGTACACCTGGCCCAACGTTCTGAAACTGCCAGCGAATTCCTCCCAACTCATCCCCAGCACCTCAAGAACACGTTCGTAATCCGTATCGGTTTGGCGGCGCATCAACGCCAGAAATTCATCGTATTGCTCTTCGCTCGCAAGCCTGTAAGTGATCATCGCACATCCTTCCGTCACCCAAGTGATTTCTCCAATTCTACTCCCCACTCTTCCATCCCTCCACCCCGGGTCAACCAATCAGCCGTCCACCCACAATCTTTCAGCCTTCCAGTCTTTCAGCCGTCCAATCTTCCCCTCTTGCCTCCTCCAAATCCGCTGTATTCTGGTACCATACGCGCAACCCGCTTTTGCACAGGCAACGCATATGTCCACAGATTCAATTACGCACAAGGTCAATTACCTGCTGGGAAAATCTCTGGAACGGTGGTGGTCGCTTGAACCGAAACCTCCCCAGTTTGAACGCCCCTACTCGAAACGAGAACAAAAGGCAAACGAACGCCGTCTACAGCATGCGTTGGATGTCTTAAGCAGCGAGACCAGCCCACTTCCTAGATCCGAGATCGATCGCCAAGTGAGAGAGCAACGTATCACCGAGGCCTGGGCAGGTTTCGCCAAAGCTGCGTTGAGGATCAAGGATCGCCACGTAGAGGCGCTACGCACCTATGGTTTCGCCGATGCTGCCGTGGCATTTGCCCGAATGGCGCGCCGATTTGACCCTGGCGTCACTGAAGACGATATCTTCCAGGCCAGCCGTAATCTCTGGTCTATGAACCTTATTCAGCTACTGCTTGGATTGCCGGTAGAAATCACTCCGGCGGCATTCGCTTACAGTATGCTCTACCCCTATACCGATAACTACCTGGACGATCCAGCCATCCCTGGCTGGGTTAAGAAAGGCTTTAACCACAACTTTTATCGACGCCTGACCGGCGATCAGGTCCAGCCGGCCAACGACCAGGAGGCTCTCATATTCGATCTGGTTGGCATGATTGAAGAACAGTTTGATCGAGGCCAATATCCCCAGGTTTACGCCAGCCTGAGCGCCATCCATGAATCCCAAATCCGCAGCCTGCAGCTGCTGGACCCGCAAGCTTCGCCCTTTGAGATCGATATACTCGGGATTTGCTTTGCGAAGGGCGGCGCCTCGGTCTTGGCGGACGGATACCTGGTCGCAGGAGACCTGACTCCACAACAACAGGAATTTGTCTACTACTACGGAACCTTTACGCAACTGGTGGATGATTTGGAGGACATCGAAGGCGATCTGAAATCCGGATTGATGACCGTCTTCTCGTTGACCGCCCGCCATTGGCCCCTGGACCAGTTGACTAACAAGACATTTCAATACGGCTTCAACTTCCTGGAGTGCCTGGAACAGTTTCAGTCTGAAAACCTGGCACCTCTGAAAGAGATGATCCGCCTGAGTGTTGTCCCTCTATTATCTTTCCTGGCGGGTAGTGTGCCTCGCTATTACAGCCGCTCCTATCTCCGCGTGATCCAGGAGCACTTCCCCCTACGCTTCTCTTACCTGAACAAGCTGCGCAAGAAACTCGCGCGCCAGGGATTCTCCCCGTTGGGCCTCGTGGAAGTTCTTGCCCAAAAAGAATGATTGCTTGGTAGTTTTTGTGGTGTCCTTAGGTGCAGTAGCATTAGAAAAACCGGATCCAATTCATCATACTCATGGCCTGAATACTTACAAATTGAGACAAATTCAGCCCAAACTGAGCAAAAAGACCACCCCAGGGGTTTCCAAAATCACTTATTGTGCTCAAATACTTGGCTTAGAAAACACATTTCTCGCACAGTCCACTTCGGAAACCCTGGGGTCTCAGCTTATCGTCATGGGTGGGTTATCCTCTTGGTAAGCCAATCTCTCAGCTCCCCAGGTCGCTACGATAAGGACTGCCGCCAGCACCGTAAGCCCAAAGCTGAGCACCTCCGCGCGTGCTGAAAGCGCAAACAGCTCACCGGTGAAGTTCACCACGAAGTGGAATAGAATCGCCGACAGTGTGCTCCGCCCGGTGTTATTGTAAATCCAGGTGTATAGGATCGATATAACCATTATGTTAAGCATGAAGATCCAAAAAGATCTGGAACCGAACCCCAAACTTTCCTGGTAAGTTCCTTTCACAAGAAATTGGGGCAGGTGCCATAATGCCCACACGACCCCCAGGATGAGGCTTGAAGTAAGCGCGCTCGATCTGGCCTGCAGCCGGTCCAGAGCGTAGCCACGCCAGCCGATCTCCTCAGGCAGCGGGCCAAAGATCAGGTAGAAGAGCGCCAGCGGAAGAATCAACAGCGGTTGCTGTAAAAAGCGGCCGGCCATTTCCAATTCAATGCCTCGTCCTCCCAGGAACCAATCCATCAGCGCAGCGGTAGCGGTGATCGCGGGTACGAGCAGGAAAATCACGCCATACCATCTCAAGGGGATGCGCTTGAAGTCCACGATTCGGCTCCAGTAATCGCGCCAGACCACTGGATCCCGGCTAAAGTAGGTGAGCAGGATCGCGGCGACCCCCGGACCCAGCCCTCCAAGGGCGTAAACTACTATCAGCAGTGGCGATTCTGTCAGGTTCACACCGGACAAAGCTGCCGGGATGGTGAAGATCCACGAAAAGACAAAAACCAAGACGAAATAAGCCCATGGACTTGAGTATCTCGAGCACGATGAATTGTGTTTAGTTTCCACAATTATCCTGTCTCTTCATATAAAAGATCAGCCGCTGGGACGAACTCCCGCAGACCAAAGCGCGTAAGCATGACCGCGCCCAGGCCTATCGTGACAGCCAATAACGCGACCAATGAACCAACAAAAGGGATGATCGAGATCAAATCGATCAGGATCATAAATACTAGCGTGCCCAAAAAGGCGCTGCCAGCCTGCTCTATCTGCAGGTCAAGCCGGCGAGCCAGCCACCTTCCGAATGCCGTGCCGAAGCCAATCCAACCATAAGCGACTGTTAACACCCCTATGAGGAGGCCGATTAATGTCGCCGGGATCAGGATCACGGTAAAGGCCATGAATACCAGCAAAACCGGGCCTACGATTCCGACCAGCATCCCCATCGCCGTGCAAACCACGGGGTGTTTCACCTCCGCCTGGCTGATGCGCGCAACTGGCCGCGGCATATAGACAGCGGACAGGTAGGCCAAAAAAGCCAGCACCAGGGCCCAGGGCAGCAGCTGTGCCAGCCGCTCTCCCGGAGGGACCCTTGGGAAAATATCCTCCATCTGTACATCGCTGGCCGGGCCTTTCCACACCGAACCTTTAATCATGGCCTGTGACGAGAGATCCAATTCTCCACTGCCAACCCTCAAATCCCCCCCGATGGTTGCCTGCGGGCCAACCCTGATATTTCCACCGATAACGGAGATATCCTGGTCAACCTGGCCATTGATCGTCGTAGAACCACCCAGCACATAGATGGGTCCTTCGACGCGTGCGCCTCGATCCAGGACCGCTTCTCCATCTACAACCAGGAATATGCCATTCAGAACCTCACCCGGACCATATACGTGCCTGCCTTCCAAGATCATAGTGCCGCTATAGACACCGCTGTCTGTAGCACAAGCTGCCAGAAAAAGAATGCTGGCGAAAAATAAAACAGGAACGCCAAACCGTTTCATACCAGTTCTCCGTCAATTTCAACACCGCTATTCATTCGAATACCGGTCTTCGTCACCGCGGCGGCCTAGGGGCGAGAAAAATATTAAGATCAATACCAGTAAGAAGAAGAGCATCGCCAAAGAGTCCACGATGCGGAGGTGCTCTTCGAAGGACACTCCGGCCAAGCGCAGTTGTAGGGCCAGGGCCGTGCTGATGAAGGTGGCTGTAAACCCAGATAGAGCCACGCCCACGGCCGTGTTGCGGCTGATGTTGCCCGGTGTGGATACGTCGGCCCAGATCGCGAAATTCACCACGGTGTAGAGACTGACCGCGATCGCATACAGGATCGGAGCAGCCAGAGTCGGCTCGCCAACCGAAATATTGCGTGCCATTCCCGTATACATCAGGTGCACCAGGGCAAAAATTCCGAAAATCCACAGAAAAAGCTCTTTCTCGTTCAAGGCCGCGTATAGAACCCCAGCGATAAAGGCGGCCAGCACGTGAGCGAGGCCAATGTTCAGTCGAGGCATCAGCGCGGGCGACTGCCAGGCCGTCTCAAAGAAGAAGGGTGTCTCGGCCAAACGCAGGAAACCCAGGCTATCGATGAAAAAAATGCCGAACATCAGTACCACCAACAGCAACAGGCTCCGCTGAACCTTGGGATTGCCGCCCGAATCGATCCGGACAAATCGCCCGCGCCCGAATTCTGCCAGAGTGTGCTGGTTGGCCAACCGTTTAACGAGGTCCATACTCCCGAACGCCAGGGCACCCAGCGGCACAAGACCGCCGAGCATAATCCAAATCAAGCCCGAACTGAAGTGCTCGATGGTC
>DASQQR010000095.1:0-15889 GCA_035643335.1 Anaerolineales bacterium | reverse complement strand
CGGCGACTATCGGGCCAGCTTCGAGCGCATCTTCCGGGATAAGAGCCTTCCCGAGGAACCCAGCTTTTACGTACACGCTCCGGCCCGGGTTGATCCCTCGGCCGCCCCTCAAGGTGCTGATACGCTGTTCGTGCTGGTTCCAGCTGGTCATCTGGATGAGGGTTGGGATTGGGAGGACTTGCGCGCCCGGGCGCGTAGCGCAGTGCTCAACCGGCTTGCCAAAGAGGGCCTAACGGACATCGAATCGCATTTGAAGTTTGAAACCAGCTACACACCTCGGAACTGGCTGAGTCTGTACAACCTGGCAAAAGGCGCCGCCTTCGGTTTGAGCCATAATTTCATGCAGGTGGGCTACTTGCGTCCGCAGAACCGGCACGCCCGCTACCGGAACCTGTACTTCGCTGGCAGCAGCACCCACCCGGGCACCGGCTTGCCGATGGTATTGCTCTCTGCTCGTTTGACGACTGAACGGATCTTGAAAGAGGTCGGTGTACCCCAATCTGTCCACAGCCTGAGTCCTTTGCCAGCTTAAGATGATCGCTCCCACGGGGAGCGCCTCTAGAAAGTGTAATTGCCGAGGAGCAAGGTCTCCGTGATGCGCGTCCGTGCTCTCCTCCAGGGGTCGGCTGCGTTTTTTTGCCGATAACGACACAATCCCTTTGCCATATCGCTTTTTATCGCCGGGTCCGCATTTCAGGATCCTGCACTCACATCCGGTCTTTTTACGACCGTTCCCGGCGGGCCGAGAATCTGATTATGTGATACTATAATAGTGGAGTGAGTCGGATAAATGTCCGAGTGAGAGCGCTGGAGGAGCAAGAACGATCCGAATCCGTTATGGGGAATAAATGACTGAGCTTACCTTTCGGGATGAAATTAATCGTAATCCGATCAATATCCCGAGGGCGGCCCTGTGTTTTGCAAAAGAGATCGCCTATCCTGGACTGGAGGTGGGACAATACCTGGCTCAGCTGGAACAGCTGGCCTCGACGGCGCGCCGGGAGATCCCTCCAGAAGCATCCATCCGTGAGCGGGCTGAATTGTTGGCTGATTTGCTGTTCCAAGAGATCGGTTTTCGGGGAAATATTGACGCTTACGAGGACCCGCGCAACAGTTATTTGAACGAAGTCCTCGACCAGCAATTGGGTATCCCCATCAGCTTGGCGGTGATCTACGTCGCTATTGCCGAGAAACTGGATCTGCCGGCCAGGGGAGTTGGACTACCGGGCCATTTCATTGTCAGTGTTCAGGATCCGAAGGGGGAATGGTATCTGGATCCTTTTAATGGAGGCATCCGGCTCTCAGTTGGAGACTGCGCCCGGTTGGTGCAGGACACAACCGGTTTTGAGGGGGCTTTTGATATGGACTGGCTGAAGCCTTCCGGGGCGCGCAGTACCCTAGCGCGCATGTTGAATAACTTGAAGATTATATACGTTCAGCAGGAGGCCTGGTCTTACGCCGTAGCGGTGATCGAGCACCTGCAAATGCTGCAGCCAGACCTCCCGGATCACCTTCGGGATCTGGGCTTAATCCACCGCCAGGGAGGTTCTTTGCGCCAGGCCATATACTATTTGGAGAGGTACCTGTTAAAAGCTGGTGATGCAGAGGACGTGGAGGTGGTGCGAAAACGCTTACGCATGGCGATCCAGGAGCTGGCCAGGCGCAACTAGGCGTCAAAATCGCCGGTCAAGCGTACCAGAACGGAGGAAACGGAGCTGAGAAATCCGGCGTAAAACGGTAACTGCGTCCGTAACCGGAAGAGCTGGCTGCTTCAAGCCTCAAGGACACTGGAGCGAGATGTACCAGGTCGGGTTGACCACATGGGTACCCATCGAGTAGTACTCTGCTCCACAGACTAGGCCAGAGATCTCATAGGTCCCGCTCAGGATGTATATCTTCTGAATCCCTGGGGGAATTGCACAAGTGTAGTTTTCGGGTCCGGACAGGAATAAGGTGGCCTCGCTACCAGTCTCGTTTTCTATCCGGATCTTCTGGCGACCACCACTGCCGTCGTTGCAGTCGACAATTTGTTGGCGAGCGTTGTCCTCTTCTGATTCGGGTGCCGATGTCGGTGTTGGGCGCAAAGTGGGAGCACTGGTGGGAGTGGGCCGCTCAGTTGGGGCGGAGGTGGCGGTCGCCAAAGGAGCGGTGGTTGCAGTAGGGGTTATTGTCACTTCCTGGGGATGGGCCGCATCCCGGGTTTCGGTTGAGATGGGAGTATCCGCCAGGGCGAGCGACGGCGCGGCTTCCGTAGTATCGCCCAAGGTAGATTTGCCGGTCGGCCAGGGAGACGGGGATTGCGTGGGCGCGAGAGCTACGAAAGTGCCGGTCGCTGTGGGAGCTCGGGTGTCAGAGGAGCGCGGCGCGGAGGTGGGGAGCGACCCACCCACCGGTTGAGAAGTGACAGTCCAGGCAAGGGTCTGGGTTTCGGTAGGAGCTGGCGAGGGGGTTATCGCAGCTACCGGTATACAGCCAGCCAGCACAAGTCCCATCACAGCCAACCAGGTAAACCTGGCAATGTCTTCGCGGCCTGGCGATCTTGATGCCTTCATCTTCGTAGATCTCATTTTAAATCCATAGATTTGCCAGTGGCAGGCATGGGCGAGGCAAGGTAGTCTGGACAGTGTAATCGCCCCCACAGTCAGTGGCGCTGGGGCTATCTGCCCCGAATATGTGCTCCTATTATAGAGGCTTTAGCGTCTAATTTCAAGGGTAACAGGCAACGGGCGCGCTAAAGAGTTGTTGTCAAATTTGTGGTTCTTCCGCTTTCAGCGGGATGAGACCAGGGTTTGGTAGGTTGTGGGCGTGCGCAGCACGCCCACAACCTACCAAACCCTGCATTTTTCTCGTTCGAAACGGGAGAGCCAAATTTGTTTTTGGGGGTGTGGTGTGGGCGGCGAAGAAGAAGGGAGCAGGGGCTGTCAGCCGGTTTCTTGCGGTGAGGTTGAAGGTGGTGCTGGAGCACGCTCTTCAGAGGGCCCTACCGGTCGCCAGCGCCTGAGAACCACAGCCAACGCGGCCCCGCCAAGCAGGACGCCGATTATCCCCACTGCATTGTCCCGAATCAGATCGCTGCGGGCCCCGGTGCCCGCTGCCTCTAGCGCTTGCCTTACTGCGACCACCTGCGCCTCGATTTCTTCCAACGACTTCGTCTGGGCCTGGATGTCTCCGCGCAGCGCCTGGTCATGTTCGGTGAGGTCTTTCCGCAGGCCTTCGGTCAGATTGGTGGTTCCCACCGCCTCGGGCGCAGGATTGCCGATCACCAGTACCCCGGCCATGCCGTGCCCCTGGGCTGTGCCATGCAGGACGCAGTAGACCCGCACGAGTCCGGCCTCTGGCAGCGAGATCTCCGCCGTCTCGCCCTGGTCGAGGAGACCGGTGTCAAAGCTGCCATTCACTGCCGTGAAGGAGTGGGGTATCTTCCCCTCGTTGTGCACCACCAGTTTGGTTCCGGCCTGTGCAAAGTGGGCTACGCCTTCAAAGCAGCTATCACGCATCACCAGCTCGTCTCCGCTAGCGAAGCCGGCACATGGCCCTCCGCCGCCTCCGCCCCCGGCCAGGGTTGCTCCAGGCCACAGACTCATCAGGCCAACGATAGTTAGTGCCATCCAGGTTCGGATTGATCGCATGCTTACCTCCTTCTTTGATATACTCGTGTCGATAAGTGGAACGCCTTTCGCTTATACACCTCACCTCATATACACCGCTCCGCGGTTATTGGTTCCCGATGCCCATCGCGAATCATCGACGGGAAGTTGGAGTGATATAATCCCCCAGTGTATCGGAGCCCAAAAAAGGGTCGATCCTGCATGCTACACGGAAGAGCCAGCAACGGATATCCAATCGGGGTGTTCCTACGGTTAAAGAAGTACCTCGATTGAGTTTTCCGCGTTTCGCGGGTATCTAATGCTTTTGGATAGAGATGAGGAGGAGGCATTACCGCATGCGCCCGGATCCGCAAGCGATCATCAACAGCCGCCTGGGGGTAGGTCTGGCGCTTGGATTGGGGCGTAGCCTCCCACCCGGTGCTGGTTACCGTTTGGCAGGATTGGTTGGGGACCTGCTCGCAGGTCGAGAGACTTGGAAAATGGTGCGGGCTGTCAGGACCAACCAGTGGGTAGTCAGTGGGGCAAAACCATCGCCGGAAGAGCTGGATCATGCGGTCCGAGAGACATTTCGCAACACAGGTCATAGCATTTATGATGTATATCATTATATTCACGACGTAGAAGCTCTGCGCGATCTGATTGAGTTTGACTCCACCTGCCTGGAATTCATTGAGAGAAGCCAGAAAAAGGAAGCCGGTCTGGTCCTGGTAGGAGTGCATCTTTGCGGTTTTGATCTGGCCCTGCACGCAGCCGGTCTTCGCGGATTGGATGCAATATTGCTGACTTTGCCGGATCTTGACGGTGGATATCAATGGCAGTTCGAGATGCGCAAACGCGTTGGACTGGAGATTGAACCGGCGTCTGTGGCAACCCTGCTTAAGGCGATTCGCAGATTGCAGGAAGGTGGGATCGTGGTGACGGGGATTGACCGGCCATTTCGCGGTCTGAAGCGCCGGCCGAGGTTTTTTGGATATCCTGCATCCCTCCCAACAGACCATATCAGGCTGGCGCTGAAAGCCGAGGTGCCAGTGATCGTGGCGTCTTGTGTCCTGCAACCTAGTGGGACCTACAAGTTCCTCATCTCTCAAGAGATACCTATGAAATCGCATCCCGATAAGGAAGTAGAGCTTCTTACCAATGCAGAAGCGGTGTTGCAGGCGGCCGAGGAGATCATCTGCCGGGCGCCCCACCAGTGGGCGATGTTTTACCCGGTCTGGCCGGAGATGATGGAAGGGACACCTTAGGGCGGTAGGATCTTCCATCGGATGGGCAACCGGAGTGAGGCGAGGAGATTGTTATGGCCGATATTGAGACGCACAGCCGGGTGAACGATATCCTGCTCGGGCCAATTGAGCGCCCGACGCTGAAATGGTTGGCCGAGCACATGCCTGCTTGGATCAACCCGGATATCCTGACGGGGATTGGTGTGTTTGGCGCAGGGGTGGCCGCCTTGGGTTTCTGGCTTGTAAATTTTGATAAGAACTTTTTATGGCTGGCCAGCCTCGGTTTCGTGATCAATTGGTTTGGCGATAGCATGGACGGGACTTTAGCCCGCCACCGGAAGGCGCAACGACCCAAGTACGGGTTTTTCGTCGATCATACGGTCGATTCCTTTAACGAAGTGCTGATCTTCCTGGGTCTCGGAATATCTCCTTTGATGCGCTTCGAGATCGCCAGTCTAGCCCTGGTCGGTTACCTGTTGATGTCCGTGCTGGTCTTCGTGCGCACCTGTGTGGTGGGAGAATTCAAGATCTCTTATGGAAAGCTGGGCCCAACCGAGGTTCGGGCGATTGCGGTAGGGGTGAACACGCTGATTTATTTTTTCGGAAATCCTGCATTTAGAACGCCAATCGGGTCCTTGACTTTCTATGATCTGGTTGGCATCTTCATTGCGACCTTGTTGTTCCTGATATATATTGGTGCCACGTTGCGGGGTGCTGTAGAACTGGATAGAGTCAGGGAATCCGCAAAAAAATAATGACGGATGGGAGTTCGGAGAATGGTGGCATCATCGAGCGACCGAAGGTGCCAAGTGGCCGCATTCTGGTTGGTACGTTCCTGCTAGTTGGCCTGGTCGTTGGCGTGCTTGTCACCATGGACTGGAATAAATTGCGCCAGATCCTGGAACAGGCCGATTGGAGGGCGATTCCCGCCGCCGTTCTCTTTACGGCGATCTCGTATGGCGCCACCGGATATCTCTTCGCCCGGGTGAGCCGCTTGATGGGGATCCGGATGAGAATGAGGGATATGACCGAGATCGGTTTTGTGACTGCGGCACTGAACCACGTGGTGACCAGCGGAGGTGTGGCCGGTTACTCGGTACGCTACCTGTTGATGCGGGAAAGCGGCGCTGCATTGAAGGATGTGCTGGCCGCCTCGGCATTGCATTATTACTTGACCACCCTCGTGATGCTAGGTGCGCTGCCGCTGGCTTTTGTGTACCTGATCTTCAACGCTTCCATGACTCGAGCGGTAGCCGCTGGGATTGGAGCAGCTACATTGCTCGTTTCCACCATATTTCTGTTTTTCACCGCCATGATCTTCCTGCAATCGATGCGCGCCCCTTTTTTGAGATGGGTGGGTAAGGCCGCCCATCGCGTAATCCGAAGGGATCTCTCGGAGACCTTGGAGAAATTCGACGAAGCGCTGGCGCGCGGTGTGAGAAAGTTCAGGGCGCGACCGAGGGAGGTCTTGCTGTCGGTGAGCCTGGTGGCCATGGATGAAGTCGGGAGTGCGACCGTGCTGTGGTTTTGTTTCAAGTCACTAGGGCCGGCCGTGGCGCCAGGGGTCTTGATGTCGGGCTTTGTCATCGGGATTATCGCAGGCGTGATCTCCATGGTCCCCGGAGGATTGGGTGTGCAGGAAAGTTCAATGGCTGGGATATTTGTCCTGCTCGGGACACCGGTCGAGCAAGCGGTGCTGGCTGCGCTGCTCTTCCGGGTGATCTATTTCCTCCTGCCGTATTTCGCTAGCTTTGGTTTTTATGGGCGGCTCATGGGTCCCGCGGATCATCGAGCTCACGTGGGCCAGGAATGAGGCAATCATTGAATATCCTTATGTTGAGCCATGGTTACCCCCCGACCGTGAGCGGGGTAACGTTGGTAGTGCGGAAATTCGGACGCGCCATGGCGCAACGAGGTCACACGGTCACCGTGATTACCGCCAGCGAGCGGAGAAAACCCTACGGGGATTGGGATGGACGCATGCGCCTGATCCGGGTGCGCTCCTTCCCCAACCCGTTTTGGCGCGAGGGACCGATACCGTTTATCGGTTCGTCGCACCTTCGCCAGGTGATCGATGAGTTCGGGCCAGACATCATCCACACGCACGAAGGAGCAATTCTCGGCAATCAACTGCTGCGGTTGAAAAAAGATGTTGGAGTTCCCCTGATTTCGTCCTGTTACTATATACCTCGCTACGTGACACATTATCTCACGTGGAGGGTGAAGCTGCTCAACCAGTTGCTGTGGAGGTATGCGGTCTGGCATTTTAACCAATTCGATCATGTGATCTTTTCCACTTCGACACAGGCCAGCTACTATTACCAGAACGGATTGCGCGTCCCCACGACGATAATCTCTAACGGATTGGACACGACGCGCTACACGCCGTCGGATGGTCGGGTGGAAGAAGTAGAGGCGCGCTATAATCTGCCCTCCCGGCCGCGGATCTTGTTCGTGGGGCGTTTGATGAAGGACAAGAAGATTGACATCCTCATCGAAGCCATACCGCGCATTTGTGCATTGAGGCAGGCACATTTGTTGTTGGTTGGACGCGGGGACGAACAGCAGCAACTGGAGCAGCTAGCGGTACGGATGAAGGTGAGGGACCAGGTGCATCTCTTGGGGTTTGTCCCCGAGGAGGATCTGCCAGCCATCTATCGGGCCTCCGACGTCTTTGCCATCGCTTCGGTCAGCGAGGTCCAAAGTATTCCGACACTGCAGGCCGCAGCATGTGGGCTTCCGGTGGTAGCTGCGGATGCCGCCGCACTGCCGGAATTGGTGCGGGATGGCGTGAACGGTTTCTTGGTCCCTCCCGACAGTCCGGAGGCGATTAGCAAGGCGATCTTAAAGCTTACAGAGAGTCCCACATGTGCCCGGTCAATGGGGCTGGCGAGCCTGGCGGTCGGGCGGGCACATGGGGAGGAAAGAAGTTTTGAGAAGTATGAGCAGTTCTGCAGGACGATGATTGAGGGACGTGAAACGTAAAACGTAAAACGTGGTGTGTGAATTTAGAGCTCTTTCCATGTCCTGGCGCCATCGGTGGTCCGCAAGACGGCCGTCTCGCTCAAAGCCCAAATGTTATATTAGCATGGAATCGCAAAAATTCAAGTAGTTTCGGCTGGAGAGGGGCGATATTTAAGGTTGGGGAAGGAGAACACGGGTTGCTCGGATGGACGGATCGGCGGGTCGCGTTTGGCGTCAATACAAGCCAGGTTGCTGGTAAAAGCTCTTAGGAATGTAAAGGGCCGCACAAGGCGGCCCTGTTTAAATCGTCGATCACGCTAGTAGTCGGTACCTTGCTCATAATCCCTGCTAACACCACCTTTCGGTGTTATGGCATACGGGCGCATCATCTCGTTGTCTTCGTGGTCGATGATATGGCAGTGCCAGACGTATCCGTGGCCACTGGCATTAGGATCGAAGGGATAGTAGAGGTTTGGGTCGTTAATCGGTTTGTCTGTGGGTGCGTATCGCACGGTGAAGCGGGTGACCTGGCCGGGGAACATGATGACCGTGTCCTTCCAGCCGGCTTCGTTGGCGTTAGGCGGCATGGCCGGGCCTTGCAGGAATGGCGTGATGTCCGGGTTGCCACCCAGCGCACGCGGGTTGCCAGTATTGTAATCCAGCGGTGGACCATAGGCCGGCATGAAAACGCCGCCCGGGAAGGCCGTATTGTAGGCCCCATTGTATTTGTTGACGTTGAAGTTCTGGCGATTCAGCAGCTGGAATTGGGTCAGGTGGGTATGGATGGGGTGGGCGTCTGCGGTCAGGTTGACGATTTCCCAGACTTCGGTGTCGCCCTCGTTGGGCAGTTCCGAATAATATTCTGTCACTCCATTGACTGTAACCGGGGTGAAATCAGACCTCACCACTCGGCCAGGCTCCTGGAGACCATCCCACTTGGTGTTGTTGACCAGGACTTCCAATGGGCCACCCGGGCCCATGACTTCGTTGAGGGTCAGCTGGCGGGTCTGGTTGGCGGTTACGCCGGCGGCCAGCGTACCCGTGGCGGGATTTACCAGCCGGATCATGGGGGGGCGCAGAGGTATCCCGGAAGCTGGATCATAGCTGGCATCCGCCACCGGTCCGGGTCCCACGCGGAACTGGATGATCTGGCCCAAAGTGCTCCCCGCGGGGGCAGTGCCTTTGGGGTAGGGGGTGCGGCCGGTATTGCGCATGAGCAGGGTTTGTCCTGCCAGGCCAGCGAAGTCGATGATCACATCAGCGCGCTCGCCGGGCATGATGGTCAACTTATCCAGCGGCTTCACGTTCGGGTCAATTTTGACCGGGGCGTCAAGGTAGCCGCCATCGGTGCCGATCTGCCACATGGGTGGACCCATGACCTTGGTGACCGGGTTGACGACGAACAGCTCGTAGGTTCGGGCATTGGAACCATTGATGAACAGGAAACGGTAACGGCGAGGCTCGACATTGAGGAAGGGCCAGACCTTGCCGTTGACTACGATGGTGTCGCCGACGAACTCGGGGACCCAATAAGGGTGCTCGGGGTTGATGCCGATGTTGAAGAGAAAGAGCTGGCCATTGGTATCGAACGTGCGGTCCTGTAGCACCAGGGGCACCAGGAAATCCACGGGTCCATCAGCACCTTGCTGCAGGCCAACCGGGTGCAGACCGGTGGGAAGTGCCAGACCCGGATCGGTGAGCGCATAGGCACCTGCCAGGCCGGCATAGACGTTGATGCGGGTGGCGCCTAAGACGTGGTCGTGGAACCAGATGGGAGCGGCTTCCTGGGTGTTGGGGTAGCGGTAGATGGCCTCATTGGCAGCAGCACCGGCCATTGTATAGTAAGCGTGGCCGTGATATGCGCCATCTGCGGTAAACCAGGCATCGGGGCCACCATCCAACACCGGAGGTACCTCACCGCCATGTAAGTGAGGAACAGCGGGGATCGGCCCATCGTAGTGCGCAGCGCAATCAGTCGACGGCGGCTGGCCCGGCATGGTGCTGTGGGCGCACATGTTCATTTCGCCGCCGAGCGGGTCGGCCCAATGCAGGGTCTGGTCCGTCCATTCTCTCCAGAAGATATTATTTGCGGTGAGGTTGTTTACGAAGCGGATCTGAGTTGGTGTGCCGCGCGAGGCCACGATCACAGGGCCGATGTACGTCCCCGCTGGGTTTGTGGGAGTAATACCAGCGCGGTAACCCCACACCCACGTCCCGGTATATGTGCCAGGCAGGAAAGTTGATGGCATCACGTTGGCCTGGAACTCTTGCATAGTAAGAGTGATCTCGGCCGCCCCTGCTACGATGGTTTCCATGGGTCCACCGGCGACGCTGAGCAGCGGCAGCGGGTCGATGAATTGAGGGATGGAACTCCCGGGCAGCGGGATGCCCTGGGCAGACACACGTTGTAGGAATTTGAAGTAGGTGGACATGTATAAAGCGCCCGCGCCAGCGGCGCTCAGCTTTAGGAATTCTCGTCTTGTAACCAATGTGAATCTCCTTCCTGATAAGGGTAAATTTGGTATGCCGAGGAGATTTGCCTAGAAGGCAACGAAATTCTCCAAGAATGCGGTGCGGGGCTGTGCCAGGTTCAAGTGCCGGGGGAGATAGCGACGACGCAGGTGGGTTCAACGACGATAGCAGCAATACCAATCCTTTTCGACACGGCCTGGCCGCGCGGCGCAAGCCCGCTTCGAATTCAGGTATATTTTAGCTATGGAGCATGCGCACCTCCCCGTACTCCAGGTAGTTCCACGTCCAAAACCGGAAACATGGTGGCACCCGAAAATGGTTATCTTGGATGGCTCGGATTAATTGGTCCCCACTTTTCCGTTTTTAACTATACATTAATTTATGCGTTCAGAAAATTGACGAAAGTCACTAATTGATATGACGTTATGCATAATTAATTGCAAAAAGATTTGATACTTTTCTAGATATGTAGAATGGAATTGATGAGGCCAGGGAAGAGGATTGGGGCAAAGCGCAATAGAGCGGACTGAAATGGGAGCGCGAAACTTGAGTGGTAAAGGAAAGCTGACCGATCAGGTTGGCACGGCGTCGGATGGGGACGCGGCACGTTTATCTTCAGCCCATCAAATGGTCGACTGGCTGATGATGTCGTGCGTTCTTGGTCTTGCTGGGCCGAGCCCCGGCGTTAGCTTCGGGTCGGACGGCTTCGGATCTCAAATCCTGGTAGATATTCTCGTATTTGTGAACTGTGGCTTCCAGACTGTGACGCTGGGCTTTCTCTAAGCTGGCTGCGCCCATACGCTCCCAACGTTCCGGGTGTTCAGCCAGCAGCGCCATTTTGCGGGCCGCATCCCCCGCATCGCCGGGCTTGAACAGGTAACCGTTGACGCCTTGATCCACCAACTCGGGCAAGGCCTGTGAACGCGCCGCCAGCACCGGCCGCCCGCAAGCCATGGCTTCCAGGGTGGCGATGCTCAGCAACTCAGCTTCGCTGGGCATGGCGAACACGTCGGCACTGTTCAGCAAGTCGGCTTTGTCCGCTTCGGGCACAAACCCGAGAAAGCGTACCTGTTGCTCAATTCCGAGCTGGCTCGCCAGGGCGGCCAACCTGTGGCGGTCTGCTCCCTTTCCCGCAATCACCAGGTGGATATCCTGGCGCTTCAATTGGTGCACGGCCTGGATAAGCACTTCCAGGCGCTTCTCGGCATCTACCCGCCCGATATAGAGAAATGAGATCTTGTTCTGCTCCAATCCGAAGCGCTGGCGCAAGGCGTGTCGATCCGCCTGGAGCTTGGGTTGGAAGCGCTCCAGGCTGATGCCGCAGGAGATCGGGTAAACCGCGGGCTGGAGGCCGTGCCGCCGCATGATGGCGGCGGCGGTTTCGGAGGGCGCGGTGACCACGTCCAGCTGGTTGTACAATCCCAATGGCCAGGCCCACATCACCCTGTCGAAGCCGGACTTGAAATCGGACAACAGGGGGAAATAGGGGGCCACGTTCTCTGGCATGAAATGGTTGGTTCCCACCACCTTGAGGTCAACTTTGCGGGCAGCCTTAACCACGGCACGGCTGATCGGGTAATGATCCTGGATATGGACCATATCCGGGTGAAAGACCTCGAAAGCGCGCCCCACGGCTGGACCCGGAAAGGGGGAAAAGAATACGTCGGGATGCAAATAGTTGAGCGCCATAGAGCGCAGGGCGAAGATCTGGACACTGTTGCGCCGCGAGTGGTAAGCAGGGCCCTTCTCTGAGGAGGTTACGACGAGCACCTTGTGGCCTGATCTGGCGAGCCCTTCGGCCAGGTTGATCGTGAAAATCGCCTGTCCGTTAATGGATGGATAGTAAGCTTCACCTGCAATTAAGATCCGCATCTGATCGTCATTCCTCTCTAAAATTCGCCATCCAGGGTATCGTTTTGTTTCCCACCTGTGGATAGAACGCGACGCACCCACCAGAAGAGCAGCAGCAAGAAAGAGACCGTCGAAAAGAATACCAGATAGCGGAAGTCCTTTGCGATCTGCTGGAAGGTCTTGGTAGTGAAATATCCAAATAACACCAACCCCCCTGTCCAGAGTACCTCACCCGCCAGGAGCGGTGGGAACCAGCGCCGCCAGGGCACCCGGCTCAAGCCCGCCGCGATGATAGACGGGACAGCCAGACCGTAGGTGATCTTGGCGATGAACAGAAGTCGAAAGGCATGTGCCCTGATGTTGCGCTGCAATTTCTCCAGGTGCTCGGCACGCACCCCAAACCTGCGCCCATATCGCACGAGGAGCTCTTTTTTACCTGCATAACCTAATAGATACCAAAGTGCGTCAGCACCCAAGTTTCCCGTCCCGGCGGCCAGAAATACCAAATCCGGTTTGAGCAGACCGGCTGAAGCGGCCACGGCGCCCAATAAGGTGACGACCGGTCCCTCCACGGCTACCAATAGAGCGATTAATGCGTAACTCCAGTAGCCCAGGTTCGGCAGGATGCCTGCTTGCAGATTGGCTAAAAAATCCCCGATAATTTTGATTAATGATGCCATCGATTTATCCGTTCCTAATACTTCGCACATGACGGCCCGCTCATGCGGGCAGACAAGCATCAGCAATCATGTGCGTTGACCCCATAATGCACAAATCTTGGCATACGAGGTGATGCTTAATTATTCCTCGATTGCTTCATTCTGTCCTTAAGCCAGCCTGAAATAATGCTTAATATTTGCTTATGCTTCTCCTAATTCCAACGAGAAACGAGCCTCATCCCCCCTCCAGGCACTAGATCCCTACTCATAGGTGCGGCGCAGTGTGAAGATGCCTGTATTTTACAAGGTTTTTGGAAGAAGGTAAAGCTGAGTTTACCTTAGCACGGATTCTTTTGGAGCTTCCAGATCATAAATGGGCTGTCGCTTTCGCGAAATGGAGAGCATGAATAGTCACCGATTAGCGAGATCACGCCAAATCCGCTCGCCCTGGCCAGGTTTTCGAATTCCTGTTTTTGGATAATCCTGAAGTGGATGTCCACCAACCTTCTCGCGCGCATCAATCCTTTTTCATCGTATTCTTCAAACAATTGTACTCCATCAACCATAGCGCGCTTCTGATCATAACTTTCTAGATTCCATACTAGGAGTTTTCCAGGCCTTTCACGCAGTGGGAAAGCAGCCAATAAATGAAGCTGGCCGTCAACGCGCTTCAGCCGGACAGATGGATTATGCAGGGTGCAGATAAACGTGCCCTCGTCGGAAAGATGCTGGTGGATCGCCTGCAGCGTCCTTCGCTGATCGAGCGGCGAAATGAGCTCCGCAAAAGCGTGAAATGGGATAAAGATCAATTCGAATTTCCTACCAAGGTTTAGTTCACGGACGTCTGCCAGGTGAACGTCTGCTTCCAGGCCCGACGCTTCCAGCTTTTTTCGCAAGATTTCAAGCATTTCTGGCGACGAATCTACGCAGGTCAGCCTGACTCTTGCCTTGATCAAGGGGATCGAGACCCGTCCTGTTCCAGACATCAACTCCAGGATTTCGCCAGATACTTGGCTGGCTTCCTGAAGAAAGAAGGGAATGTCTCTTTCGGTGCGAACATATGAGTCATAGAGGTCCGCGATGAGGGAATAATCGATGGCGCCTGACATGCTATTTTGTTTCGTATGCTATTTTTTCGGGTGTAAATTGACAAACCGCTCTCGATGTCTTCTCTTAATCGATGGAGGCAAGTTGGGATAGTATTTGGCTTGCCATTCTGCGGGCATTTCCAAGAAGGCGCCAGTAACCTGGCGCCGGCAGTCGCCACTACCACAACGGAAGATCAAAACCCAGTGTGCCTCTCCGGCGAACTGGTCGACAGCGGTAGCGGTATAGTCATGCGTGAGCTCTTCGCCTGCTCTTATGTCTCGCCGGGCGAACAGGTCTTTGACCGGGATGGATTTCATTTTGTAAATACAGTTGGGATCACAGGAATGATTTATGTAACACCTGAGTGAATTATCGATCACATACTTACCGTGGCCGGCGTAGTCGGCGTGATCGCCATCCAGCTCAGGATGCTTCTCGAGTTCGTCCAAGGTGTATTTTCTCAGGGAGGTGAGGTCGACATGGAAGATTTGTTCTTCCTTATGAATATCTCGTGCAGCGAACAGCCCATATCCTCTGTTGGGGGTTTTCTTCAGGACGAGAATATCCATCGAAGCTCCGGCTCACAAAAACGTGATCTTTTGAAATCGTTTCTTATAAATGGCAGACGCGCGGACCCGTTGGCGTGTCCTTAATCTCATATCCTGCAGAGCGAATTTGCTCGCGCAGAGCGTCAGCATCTTGCCAGCGTTTTTCTTCCCTGGCGCGTTGGCGTTGCTTGATCAAGACCATGATTTCGTAGGGGACGATTTCTTCAATTGGTTTCCAATCAGCCAGGCCCAGACCAAAGATGCGGTCGAATTCGAGCAGCGTGGCCTTCTTGACGGAGGCGGGCAGATTGCTTTGGAGCAGGTCCCAGGCCAGTGCCAGAGCGCGGGGCGTGTTCAGGTCGGTATTGATGTCTGTGGTGAACTTATCCAGATAGGTTGCATCGGGCGTTCCTGGTGCCTCCATGTCAAATACTGCCGTTCGCAGCCGGTTGAAGGCGGTCTGCGCACCGCTGAGAGCCTCCCAGTTGAAGTTCGATTTGGCGCGGTAGTGGGCGTTTAAGCAGAAATAGCGCCATGCCAGCGGGTCATAACCCTGGTCAATCAGGGTCTCCAGGCGCAAGAAGTTGCCCACGGATTTGCCCATGCGAGACTCCTCGATCTGCAAAAAGTAGGCGTGCATCCAAAAGTTCGCCAGGCGCGTTCCGTAGCAAGCCTGGGCCTGGGCGATCTCGTTGGGATGGTGAACCGAGATGTGGTCTTCGCCGCCGCAGTGGATGTCGAAGAAGGGCCCCAAATACTTGGCTGCCATGGCAGAACACTCGATGTGCCAGCCTGGAAAGCCAACCCCCCAGGGGCTATCCCATTCCATCTGCCGCTGCTCATCGGGTGGACTGAACTTCCACACGGCGAAGTCGGTGCGGCTGCGCTTGTCGCCCATTTCGACCCGCGAACCGGCTTGCAAGCCGTGCACGTCCAGCCGGGCCAGGTGCCCGTAGTCCGACAGTTTGGCGGTGTCGAAGTAGATCCCATCCGCGGTGCGATAGGTATATCCTTTGGCCTCGATGCACTGGACGAGCGCGATCTGCTCCGCGATGTGATCAGCGGCTTTGCACCAGACGTGCGGTTCCAGGATGTTGAGGCTCTGCAAATCTTTTTTGAACTCGCGAGTGTAAATCTCGGCAATCTCCCAGGCGGATCGGCCAGTACGGCGGGAACCGAGCTCCATGCGGTCTTCGCCGGTATCCGCGTCGGAGGTAAGGTGCCCGACGTCCGTGATGTTGACCACGTGTTTGACCGTATAGCTGTTGAATTCCAACGTCCGGCGCAAGATATCTTCGAAGATGTAGGTGCGCAAGTTGCCGATGTGAGCGTAATCGTACACCGTTGGTCCACAGGCGTACAGGCCGACTTCCGGAGGTTGGAGCGGGACGAAGTCGCGCAGGGTACGAGTGTAGGTGTCGAAGAGCCTGAGTTTCACTGTGGCTTGAGTATAACCCTGATTTCTGGATTAAACT
>DASQQR010000094.1:0-3447 GCA_035643335.1 Anaerolineales bacterium | reverse complement strand
GGGCAAAGAGCCTTCCGTAAGGGAAAACCCCTCTCGGAAGAGGATGTGGCCGCATTAGGCCGCCTGGGTCGCACCACGGTCTACGTGGCCGAGCTCGAACCCGGAGATGTCGACGAGGACTCGGCTGCCCGGCGTGTCGCCTGGGCGGTCAGCGGCCCTGGTCTGAAGGTTTCGGACCCGCATCTTGGGCGGGTCAACCTGCAGGCAATCTATCTGGGTTTGGTCAAGGTAGACGCCCGGCGTTTGGCCGGGCTAAACCAGTGCGGAGGCATTACCCTGGCCACGCTGGCGGAGAACACTGTGGTTCAGGCTGGCAGCACCGTGGCCACCGTTAAAGTGATCCCCTTCGCCGTCCCCGAGACCTATGTCAGCGGGGCGGAGGCCATTGCCGTCGATGGTGAAGCCATGCTGTCGATCCGGGAGATTCCGTCGCGGGCGGTCTCCCTGATTTTATCGGGTTCACCCTCCGTGGAGCAGCGTGTCGTCGACAACTTCGTTCCACCGCTGGCGGCCCGCCTCGAGGCCCTGGGTTCAGCGGTGGGATCGGTGGACTACATCCCGTTGGAGGACGATCAGGGCGAGGCAGCCCTGGCCGACATGCTCACCGGACGGATCACGGCCGGCGCGGAGCTGGTCGTGCTGGCGGGGGAATCTGCCATTATGGATCGCTACGATATCGCCCCGCGGGCCGTCGAACGCGCCGGCGGTGAGGTGACCTGTTTCGGCGCTCCTGTGGACCCTGGCAACCTGTTGATGCTGGCTTATCTGGGAGATGTGCCCGTGCTGGGGGCACCGGGCTGCGCTCGCAGCCTGAAAACCAACGTGATCGACTGGGTTCTGCCTCGCCTGCTGGCTGGTGAACGGCTGGCCCATGCAGATATCCTGGCCCTCGGTCATGGTGGATTGTTGGAGGATACACCCTTGCGGCCAATGCCGCGTAATCGATAAATGTGTGCTCGAGGCGACTCCGGCGCCTCGAGCACATAGTCCCACCCATTTATTTCTTAGGAGGAAGGCTATGAAAGTACCTGTTTCGATGACCGTGAATGGCGTGGAACGCACCCACGAGGTGGAACCCCGCCTGCTCCTCGTGCACTACTTGAGAGAAGTGCTCGGGCTGACCGGCACCAACATCGGCTGTGACACCAGCCAGTGCGGCGCTTGCACCGTGCATCTGAATGGCATGGCGGTCAAATCCTGTACTGTGCTGGCCGTGCAAGCTGACGGGAGCAGTGTCACTACGATCGAAGGGCTGGCCCAAAACGGAAATCTGCATCCCATGCAGCAGGCTTTCTGGGACAACCATGGGTTGCAATGCGGCTACTGCACGCCGGGCATGATTATGGCTGCAGTAAAGCTGGTCGAAAACAACCCGAGTATCACCGATGAGGAGATCAGGCATGGCCTCGAAGGCAATCTTTGCCGGTGCACGGGTTATGAAAACATTGTTAAATCTGTGAAAGCGGCAGCAGGAGGTTAGCCATGGCATACGTAGGTGAAAGTGTAAAAAGAGTTGAAGACCCGCGCTTTATTCAGGGTCAGGGTAAATATGTGGCCAATCTGCAACTCCCAGGAATGGCCTACGCCGCGATCAAGCGCAGCCCGTATGCTCATGCAAAGATAAAGCGCATCGATGCCGGCGCTGCCAGGAACCTGGAGGGTGTCGTCGCGGTCTACACGGGTCAAGATCTGGTAGAAGGCATTCATTTTTCAGGCCCTTGTGGTGCCCTGCCTTGCGGCTTCGTCCCGCCGGATACCCGGGTGCCCACTCACCACGCCCTGGCTGTCGACAAAGTAAATCATGTGGGTGACGGCGTGGCAGTCGTGGTCGCTGAGAGCCCGTACATCGCTTATGATGCGCTTGACCTGATCGATGTTGATTACGAACCCCTTCCGGCTGCGGTCAACGCCAAGGCCGCCGCGCAAGAGGGCGCACCCCAGTTGTACGATGAGATTGCCAACAACATCAGTTTTCACTGGACACTGGGGGACAAAGACGCGACTGAGAAAGCCTTCTCTGAAGCGGATCACGTGGTCGAGCTAGATCTGGTCAACCAGCGCCTGATTCCCAACGCCATTGAGCCACGAGCTGTGGCTGCTCAATGGAATCGATTTGGAGAGGAAATGACAGTGTGGACTTCCAGCCAGAACCCGCACATCATCCGCCTCTTGCTGAGCGGCTTTACCCTGGGCATCCCAGAAAACAGGTTGCGAGTCATCTCTCCCGATGTGGGTGGTGGATTTGGCAGCAAGATCTTCCATTACCCGGAAGAGGTGATCGTCCCCTGGGTGGCTCGCGCTACCAACCGCCCGGTGAGATGGGTCGCCAGCAGGAGCGAGTCCTACATCACTGATGCCCACGGGCGCGACCACGTCACAAACTGCAAGCTGGCCTTAAAGCATGACGGCACCATCACCGGCCTGAACGTATCCACCTGGGCTAACATGGGAGCATATTTATCGACCTTTGCCCCCCTGATCCCTACCGCGTTGTATATCACCCTCTTCTCCGCCCTATATAAGATCCCGGCTATCTGGGGTGAGACATGGGGAGTTGTAACCAACACCGTACCCGTCGATGCCTATCGAGGTGCGGGACGCCCTGAAGCCGCCTACCTGATCGAACGGCTGGTGGACCTGGCCGCCCGGGAGCTTGGCATGGACGTGCTGGAGATCCGGCGCAAGAACTTGATTCCCGCTGATGAGTTCCCTTACCAGACTCCGGTGGTCGTGGTGTACGACAGCGGGAACTACCAAAAGCTCTTTGATAAGGCTGAGGAAATGGCCGGATATCAGGATATGCGCAAAGCGCAAGCCGCGGCGCGCGCAGAGGGGCGCCTGGTCGGAATTGGGGTTAGCGGATGCATTGAAGCCAGCGCCCCGGGCCCCTCGCCAGTGGTAACCTCACTGGGGTCTGCAATTGGATTGTATGAAAGCGGTATCGTGCGCGTGCACCCCACTGGCAACGTGAGCGTCTTTACCGGATCACACGCGCACGGCCAGGGACACGAGACCACCTTTGCCCAGATTGTGGCCGACGAGCTGGGATTGCCAATGGAAGCTATCCAGATCATCCACGGCGATACGGACCGCATACCATTTGGAACAGGCACCTATGGTAGTCGCAGCGCGGCGATCGGCGGAAGCGCACTGGTCAGAAGCTCCGAAAAAATTCGGGATAAAGTAACCCGCATCGCGGCTCACCAGTTGGAGGCTGCACTGGAAGACATGGTATATGATCGTGAAAACGGGACCATCTATGTCAAGGGGTCACCGGATAAGGCCAAATCCTTTGCGGAGATTGCCTTCGCCTCCTACTACGCCGCCAATCTACCTGAGGGTATGGAACCTGGCCTGGAGGCCACGTCCTATTATGACCCATCAAATTTCACCTTTCCCAACAGCGCACACATCGCCCAGGTTGAAATCGACCGGGATACCGGCGAG
>DASQQR010000093.1:0-3463 GCA_035643335.1 Anaerolineales bacterium | reverse complement strand
TACATGCTCAAGCTTCGCCGGCGTGAAGTGGAAGTTTCCTCCACCTTGCTTTGGAGCAAGTTGCTGCGTGAACGACAGGCCAACTCGCCCTGGCAACGGTTGAAACGCAACATCCTCCTGATCCTCCAACTGATCATCCTGAGCTTGCTGGTATTCACCCTCGCTCGACCAGCCATCCCGGTGCCTGCCGTGGCCGGGGGATCGATGGTTGTACTATTGGATGCCTCGGCCTCCATGAATGCCACCGACGTACCGCCCAACCGCTTTGAAGCGGGTCGTGCAGCAATCCAAACGTTAATTGATAATCTTGCCAACCAGGCCCAGATGTCCATCATCCTGGTTGGATCCACACCCAGACTACTTGCCTCCAAGGAAAGCGACAAGACTGCGCTTCACAGTGCCCTGGAATCCGCCAGCCCCTCGCTTGGAGAGGCGGATTGGCAGGCCGCGTTCGCCCTGGCGGCCGGCGCAATTTCGGCCAATCCGGACGCCTCGCTCGAACGTGGTCCAAACGCGAACGTCGTAGTCGTTTCGGATGGTGGTTTACCCCGGCAGGGCCTGCCGTCCCTTCCGGGCGAAGTGCTGTTTGTCCCGATCGGTAACGGGAATGACAATCTGGCCATGTCGGCGCTGGCCCTGCGCCCCAATGGAGAGGCGGCTGAGCTCTTCGCCAGGGCGACCAATTATGGCAGCCTCGATCACACCGCGATTTTCTCCGTCTATGGGGACGGCAAGTTATTGACTGCTCGCCAGGTAAGCCTTCCGGCTCATCAAAGTGTGAATATCGTACTTCCGGATCTTCCACTGGAGCGGGTCATTTACCAGGCGCGCTTGGTTCCACCGGATTCATCCAGCCAGTCCCTGGACTCGCTTTCCGCGGATGATCTCGCCTATGCGGTATCCTACCCCGCCAGTACGGGTCGCACGTTACTTGTCACGGCTTCACCATCCGGAAACTTCTTCCTGGAGCAGCTCTTGGTAGCTTTGCCGCATATCACACCTTACCGGGTCCTACCTTCAGTGGATGGATCCATCCAGCTGCCGAATGACCCTTTCGACCTGTATGTCTTCGACGGAATCCTGCCTGACCCACTTCCAGCGGCCAATATGCTGCTCATTGACCCGCCACCCAATGATCTTTTCGAGATCCAGGGTGTTTTCAGCGATGCGACCGGTGTACAGGTCATGGACGGACCCGTGACGCGTTTCGTGGACTGGGACACGGTTCACGTATCCCGGGCGAAACAAGTCTCATTGCCTGCCTGGGGCGAGGCGCTGGTCGACTCAGACCACGGACCATTGGTGTTTGGCGGCGAATACGCCGGACATCGCATGGCTGTGATCACCTTTAATTTACACGACTCGGATTTACCTCTTCAGGTTGCTTTTCCCATCCTTTTCGCCAACCTCATGCAATACCTTTCACCCGCACCGCCCTTCGATGCTAACGCTGACTTGCTCCCGGGAGAAAGCCTGGCCATCAAACCAGATCCATCCATTGAGGAGATTAAAATTACGACACCTTCAGGAAATGCATTCCGTTACAATCCGGGTGAAGAGGGTGTGTTCTTCTCGGAGACAGGTGAACCGGGTATCTATGAGGTAAACTACACGGGAGGCGGCGAGCAAACCACCGATTTCTTTGCGGTTAATCTCTTTGCCCCGAGCGAATCGGATATAGAACCGGCTCAATCCATCCGAGTTGGACAGAGCGAAATACCCCAGACGGCTGAAACGGCGCTCGGAAAACGCGATTTGTGGCCCTGGTTAGCCGCCATCGGGCTGCTCTTCTTGATCGCCGAATGGGGAATCTATCATCGTAGTTTCTCTCGCTTGACCAACTGGCGAGAACTACTCAATCAGGAGAATTTATGAAAGCATTTGTGACCGGTGGAACTGGATTTCTGGGTAGTCGTCTGATCCCCGAACTGCTCCAGCGTGGCTATCAAGTCCATGCTCTTGTGCGCTCGGACAGGGCAGCCACGGCCTTTGAGGCTTCTGGCGTCTATCCCGTGCGGGGAGATATTTTGGATGTTGATTCGATGCGCGATGAGATGCGAAAGAGTGATGTCGTATTCCATCTGGCGGGCTGGTACAAAATAGGCGCCAGGGATCAAAGTCAGGCCAAAATCATCAATGTGGACGGTACCCGCAACGTTTTAGAGCTCGCTGATCGCCTGGGAGTTCCAAAGATCATCTATGTCAGCACGGTTGGGGTATTCGGCGATACCCACGGCCGCCTGGTGGATGAAAACTACGTCATGCCTCCCTATCAGGAATTTGTCACCGAATATGATCGGACCAAATGGATGGCTCATTATGAGGTTGCTCTGCCATTAATCAGGCAGGGCGCGCCGGTGATCATCGCTATTCCCGGTGCAGTATACGGGTCCGGGGATCCGAGCCTGATTGGAAGCCTGATGCGCCTGTATTATGCGGGCCTAATGCCGGTCGTCCCCGGTCCGGAGCTGCTGCTTACTTATGCCCACGTGGATGATATCGCCGCAGGCCTTGTCCTGGCTGCGGAGAAGGGGGAGGCCGGTGAAAAGTATATTCTGGCCGGCCCTGCCTTGCCGCTGAATCAGATGATGAATTTATGGGCCTATATCTTGAAGCGCAAACCTCCCAGGATTCAAGTCCCCGCGCGCTATTTGCGCCCCCTGATTCCGCTGGTTGAAAAACTCAATTCATTTATATCGTTGCCAGAGATTATCAGTTCGGACACCCTGAGGATATTGGAGGTCAGCTACGCGGCCCGATCGGACAAGGTCAAGCGGGAATTGGGATGGGAGCCACATCCATTGGAAGACAGAATGCGCCAGACTTTCGATTCGATCTCTCGGAGCTCCAGAACGTACCCCCTTGTTTCGCTGGATCAGAGGGAACGGGCCGGCGTAGCCCTTGCGATTGCCATCGCGTTACTCTCCATTTGGCTGCGCAGAAAGCGGCGAAATTAGATTCCTTTGAACAAAGAACTGGCGATCTCGCTTTCTTGAGATGCGTTTCGCAAATCCGTTCGGATTATTCTTCTTAGCTGCTCTGCCGCTATTGGTACTCCTGGGCTGGCCCTCCAGGAGCAATGAAAAGCGCCGCGAGATCGTTTCGTTAGGAATACGCCTGTTTCTGGCCTCTTGCCTGATCCTTTCTTTAGCGGGTCTGGAAATCACAAGCGTTTCGCGCAACCTCTCGGTGGTCTTCCTGATCGATGCATCGGATTCAATGGCTCCTGCCGCCAGATCCGCTGCAGAGGACTATGTCCGCCAGGCAATTTCCAAAATGGGCCCCGAAGATCAGTCGGCTGTAATCGCCTTTGGAGGCGACGCGTTGGTTGAGCACCCAATGTCCGCTTCAAAGGAGTTTGGTGAGATGACCTCCATTCCGGATGCCGGGCGGACCGACATTGCCACGGCGATCCGGCTGGGACTGGCACTTTATCCTCCAGATTCCGCCCGGCGGATGGTCA
>DASQQR010000092.1:0-4540 GCA_035643335.1 Anaerolineales bacterium | reverse complement strand
CGGCTCGAGCTACCTGGGACATGCTGTGGAGCAGCACGAATAGCCCGGCCAGAAGTAATCCCCCGGCTGCCAAACTGAACAGAATACGCTTGAATTTACTGAGCTGCATGTTTCCTCCTTTGGTCCAGCGCAGCTGAGCATCACGCCCAGAAGCGGCTGGCCGCCATTCGGTCCCCTGAGATCCACACCCGGCCGTCCGCGCGGCCGGAGTGCATGCATAGCTCGATCCGCCCCGGGAGGTCGCCTCCCACGGGGATCTCATCCTTCCCTGGAAGGGGTGTAGAAAGTATGATTGTAGCAATTCCCCGCCCCTTTTGCAAGTTACCAGGGTACTATTCAGCAATTCTAAATATGACCGCAAAAACTTGGTTTCACTTCGACCAGGCTCAGTGCAAGCACTTCGACCGGGCTCAGTGCAAGCGATACGCCCGGCGCTGGTTGAGTAGGCCTTCTTAGGCCGTATCGAAACCCGCCGGGCACTCAACCAGCATTTTTGCTGGCTCAGGTGATCCAAATTTAGAATTGCTGGGTACTATTGAAAACGTTTGGAAACTACCGATCCCAAACCTCCCGAAGGTTAGCGGTCGGATTTACGTCGTGATTGCGGTGCCTTAAGAGGATTCTGTCCAGTTTAGTTTTCATTAAACCTTCGGGAGGTTGGCCGGCGTGGCATTTTGGAGCTCCCCAGGAAGTCCAAGAATCACACTCGGAAATGTTTATCCGCCAATCGCTCCCCCAACTTCCATACCTGGCGATCCGCGGGGCCGAAATCCGTAAACAACTCGATTTGGCCCAGGATATCGAATCCCATTGCATGGTAGAAAGCAATGGCAGGCTTATTGCGTGCAACAGGCCGCACTTTGATCTGATGAACTCCTCCTGTACGGGCTGCTGTGATAGCGGCTTCAGTTAGCTGGCGTCCAATTCCCAGTCGGCGATATGGCTCGCTGACCACCAGTGGCTCCAACTCGGCCTCCTGCTCACCCAGGATCAGCCCTGCCAGCCCGACAACCTGTCCACCCACCTCGGCGACCCAGATAAGTTCCGGGCCTACCCGATTCAGGTGCTCGTCAAAATGGCGACCCGGATCCGAGCCGCCAATCCCAGGACTCTGATAGATGTAGCGGTGCCACTCGGTGAGCTCCACCCATAGGGCCCGGCATGACTCGAGGTCTTCTCTTCTGTAGAGGCGAATGAATGCGGGCGCATTTGCTCGCTTATTTTCCATTAAAGCCTGGACCTCCTCGGGATACCACTTCTAAATCATTTGCACGTCGATCATGACAAGACCAAAATCAGAACCAGAGCCGCCCCAATTGCGCCAGTCCCGACCAGCGCTAACCTGAGCGCGAATCCGGTTGAAGGGCGATCACCATCCAACGAATATCCGCCAGCGGCCACTTCCCGTGAGTCGCGGCTGCTCAGGCGCGCCTGGTCCAAAACGTCTCCACGAAGCATTGGCCAGCCAAGCAGGGCCGCAGCGCTGGCGACCAGATCAAGGATGCCGATACCCAGGAATAGCTGACCTACCCTGAGCAGGCTGACGAGGCCAGCAAATGAACCGATAAGCAGCAGCACAAACAAGCTTATTTGAAAGAGAATGATCTTATTGATTCTCATCCGTCGAGGCGGAGGTCTGCGGTTTGATCACCAGCTGGTTGCCCTTGGCCGTGACTTTGAAGCCCGTGACGGTGATCATCCCGTTGCTGTCCGCCGTGACGGTCCCGCTAGCGATCAAGTTGGTGTTGGTGACGCGCCGGTTCTCCCAGCGGTAGACCTGCCCGGGCACGATCTGGAAGTTCTGCACCCGGCGGGGGGTGACGTCTACGGTCTGATCTTCCCCGGTGTCACAATCCTTCGACCAGGAGGCGACCGAACACAGGCTGATCTGCCACCGCTCGGCGCTGTCGACCGGGGGCCCGTCCCAGGGATCCCAGGAGGACGACCACTTGATGGTCTGGTTGTAGATGTCGCCCGATCCGCCTGGCGGAATGGACGAGTTGCCGCTCAAGTGGGACAGTCCCGGAACGGTTTCATTCCGGACGACTTTATAGTTCCAAAACGGCCGGTAGGGGGCGATGCTGGTCCAGCCCAGGTCGCCCAGGGAGGGAGGCAGGCCGCGGTAGTACTCCCACTGGTGATCGTGAGAGGTGATTAACCCACCCCAGGGCCGGCGGCCGGTGTTGAAAGCAGTGTAAAACGGCTGGCCCTGGGTGCTCCACAGCACGACGCGGTCGTTGCTGCCGTGTACCACGCCCAGCGGGGCCATCTCGTCCCACAGGCGGCTGGCCAAATTCGTGGCGGCAGCCGAATCGGCCAAATCCTGCCAATCCCACACGCCGGTGCTGGCGTATTTCTGCAGGTGGTCCGCCCAACCACCCGGTGCGGAGATGGAGACCGGCAAGTTCAGCTCTGGACGGCCCCACTTGATGGATGCATCCGGGACCCAATCCTGGTCGGTCGCTCCGGCGGTGCGGAAATTCGTCATCGGCTGGCTGGCATACGCGGCAGCAAACACGTTAGCGTAGCGCTCGGCGAAGGCCAGGGCGCCGGTGCCGCCCATCGACTGCCCGGCGACGTAGACCCGCTGCGGGTCCACCGGGGCGGGGCCGGGTGGGTCGCGCATCAGGTCGGAGAGCATGCGCAGGACGCGCTGCTCGGTGTAGTTGACGATCACGTCGCCAGCATCCGGCTCGGTATGCAGGCGATAGTCGTTGCTCTGCGCAAAGCCGAAGTACCAGGTATCGGTCACGTCGATGGGATAGACAGCGTAAGCGCAGGCGCGGTCCATGCTGCGATAACCGTCTTCTGCCGGCACGGTGTTGTCGCGCCACCCGTGAAGATGGAGGACCACTGGCAGGCTGCCGGGGAATTTACCCCCGCAAAGGTTGCCGCTGGGCGCAAATACGGCATAATCATAGGCGTATTGCAGCGCCTCGGGCAAGCTGGGGTCAGCCGGGTCCAGGCCATAGTAATCGTTGGTGGCGTTGGGAGCGTGAAAGGTGGGGTTCCAGTTGCGCAAGTCCATGTACTGGATGTAGACGTGGCCGCCCGCGCCGATGTTGATCGAAGGCGAGGTAATCTCGACGGGCACCGGGTCCGCCACCGCTTCCTCGACGGGTGCGGCCACGGCGAAGTTGGTGAAGGATTCGGGCTCTCCGGCGGGCGTTTCCGTGACGGCGTAGTAACCCGTGCCGCTGGTCGCCCCGTCAAAATCCTCGGGTGACAGAGTCCACACCAGCAGTCCCCAGTCTCTTTGGAGCGGGGCGCCGCCCGGATCGATGATCAGGCGGTCGCTATAACGCGGCCTCCAGGTGCCGCTGTTCAGGTCGCGGTAGCGGTTGGTATAAAAGCGGGCCGAATTCTCCCCCACCTGAGCTAAAAACGTGGCCTGGGGGAGATTATCCTGCGTGATGGGTTGGTCCGAACGGTAAATGCGGTATATCTCACCCTGCTGGTCAACCCGCTCCGGCCAGATCAGGAAGGTCTGCCCGCTGCGGTGGAAGGCGACCGGTGGCGGCGTCGAGATCAGCGGGAGGTAGACGATCGTCCCCGCGGTGGAGGCAGGCTGGCCGGCGGCCCTGGCGGAGGAGATAGCCAGGGAATTGGGCTGCGAGGCGACCCCTTGTATGGAAAGGAATAAAGCAAGACAAAGAAGTACCTGGAGGCTGAGCAGCAGTTTTCGTTTCATGACACCTCTCCGCATTGGAATTCAATTTAGAAAACGTTCGGAAAATACCGATCCCAAACCTCCCGAAGGTTAGCGGTCGGATTTACGTCGTGATTGCGGTGCCTTAAGAGGATTCTGTCCGGTTTAGTTTTCGATGAAACCTTCGGGAGGTTGGCCGGCAGTGAGTTTCCGAATGCTCTCTATTTATTGTTACGTTCATGGCATTATTGCACAATTCGGCATGCGGGGCATGCTACATAAGACTTATTCGGTCTACGTCATTTGTCGGAATACCGGCACTACTGGTTTACCCATTCTCAAACCTCGAGCCAGCGGCCAGCGAAATCCCCGGCGGTCCGGAAGTCATTTGCAGGGACCGAGATTTGCCAGGTGATCCCGTAAGGGTCATTGTAGCAATTCCGTGCCCCTTTTGCAAGCGGTTCGTGCGCCTTTCTCCTCGGAAAAAGCAGCTGAGCAACTGAACTTGTCTCCACGCTGACAGGTATATTAAGGTAGAAAACGTTCGGAAACTACCGATCCCAAACCTCCCGAAGGTTAGAGGTTGGATTTACGTCATAATTGCACCGCTTTAAGAGGATCCTGTCCGGTTGAGTCTTCGATGAAACCCTTCGACTGCGCTCAGGGCAGGCTCTTCGGGAGGTTGGCGGGTAGCGAGCTACCGAACGCTTTCGATGATTAGCCACACAAAAGAGATCAAGATTTGAAAGGGTTTATGTGCGACGACCAGGAAACGATTTATAAAGGCAAACTCGTCAGCGTCGGGATGTTCCACCAACGACCGCACAGCCCGCGCTTCAAAGCATCGCACCCCATGCAGCACAATCTCATTGTCTTCCCGCGGACCAGTGT
>DASQQR010000091.1:0-15390 GCA_035643335.1 Anaerolineales bacterium | reverse complement strand
TCTAATGCCTCGGCAATTGCCGCTCGTAAAACCAATCTTCCAGCTGCAAATACCCCCTCAGCGCGCCCGCGGCCAGGATCCGAAAAGGCTCGGGTGGCCACGAGGTAACGCTGCGATTGACAAACGGGCAGTCCAGCAGGTCGCTTTGCCGTTCCAGCACCAGATCCCGGATCGTTTGAGCGTTTAGATGGCTCATCGAAACGCCGTGACCGATGCATCCCAGTGTGTAAACTGCGTTTTTGTCCCCCAGATACCCCAACACCGGGTTAAGATCCAAAGTCACCGAGAATGGTCCTCCCCAGCGGTGGCTGATCTTCGCCCGTTTGAGCGACGGAAACAGGAAATGAATGTGCCTCTCCAGGTGATTCCAGGCCGCCCAACTGCTGTCCCCATGCAAGTCATTGGCCAGCGTGAGCCCTACCGGCCCGCCGCCCATCACGAGACGGTGGTCGGGCGTGATCCGGTAGTAGTGGATCAGGTTGCGGGCGTCTTCCACCCCTTGCTGGCCCTCCCAACCGATCGGGTCGAGCTGCTCGGCGGACAGCGGTTCGGTCGCCACCATGTAAGTGAAGGCTGGGATTTGTTTGCGGCGCAGTTCAGGAAACAGGTGCGAGTAAGCGTTCGTGGCGAAGACCAGTTTTTCGGCGCTCACCGCTCCCGTAGGGGTCTTGAGATGGAAGTTTGCGTTTCTGCGGATTTCCAGAACCGGTGTGTTTTCGTAGATCTGGACCCCCAGGCGCATAGCCAGATTCTTTTCCTCTCGAACCAGTCTCGCCGGGTTGACCAGCACCAGGCGCGGTTCCCACATGGCCCCCAAATAGCGCTCCGAATTCACCATGGCCTGGGTATCATCCTGGTCGATCCATGTCAGTCCTTCAAATCCCAGGGACTTCATCAAATCGATGTCATGCTTGAGACGCTCGGTGTAACCTTTGGTCGTGGCGACCCGCAGAAAACCGGGGCGGACGCGCTCGCAATCCAGCTGCTCGCGCTGGATCAGCTCGTCAAGCGAGTCGACCGCCCGTTCCATGTAGGTGTGAGCGTCCTTGAGGAACTGTTTGCCCTTTAACAAGGCCGTCGTGCCAAATCCCAATCCCACCACGGTCATGGCGAAAGATCCGTTCCGTCCGCTGGCCCCATAGCCAACCGTTTTGGCTTCTAGGACTGCGATCTCTAATCCTGGCTGTGCCCGTCTGAGCTCGTAGGCGCTGGCCATGCCGGCAAATCCTCCGCCAATGATGGCCACGTCAACCGAGATACTGTCTTTGAGCCGCGGTTCTGGGTCATATGGCCCGTAGGTGTCTAGCCATAAGGAAAGTGGCGAATCCGGCAGAGCGTTCATTTTGAGATCTCCATGTGATTTGCAGACTATCGCTTGCGCCTGGTATAAAAGTTCCAGGCAACTGCCAGGATAAACACGCCGCCCTTTATGACCTGCTGCAGGTAAGGATCCGCTCCCACCAGGTTCATGCCATTGCTCAACGTCCCCATGATGAAGGCCCCGATCAATGCCCCCTGCAAGGTACCGACACCTCCAAACAAACTGGTTCCGCCGATTACCGGTGCAGCGATCGCGTCTAACTCAAAACCAGTGGCTAGGTTGGGTTGGGCAGAATTCAACCGGCCCATCAAGATCACGCCACCCACCGCTGCCGTCAAACCGCTGATCACATAAGCCCCCGCAATTACCAGTTTCGTGCGCACCCCCGCCAGCCGGCTGGCTTCCTCGTTTCCCCCTACAGCGTAAACATATAATCCAAAGCGCGTCTGTGTCAGAATGTACCATAGAATCGCAAATAGCAGGATCATCACGATGACGGGCACTGGTATCGGGCCGATGTTACCAGTGCCTAAATAAGTCAACACCCGGTCTGTCGCCGGGATTACGTACCCGCCAGTATATACCAGCGTCAACCCGCGGGCAGCAGCCAGCATGGCCAGAGTGGCTACAAACGGCGGCATACCTCCTCGAACAATCAGCAAACCATTAATTGCTCCCAGTATCCCCCCGGCCACGATGGTCAGGAGTATGGCGACCGTGGCAGGAAGGGCTTGGCCGGCATAAGCGCCGCTGGGCAGCACGTTGGCTTGGGCAGCCAGGCCAGCTGAGATTGCGCTCGTCAGGGCGATGGCTGAGCCTACCGAAAGATCGATTCCAGCCGTCAACATCGTAAAAGTCATTCCCATTGCTACAATCGCCAGCACAGAGGTTTGTAGAGCTACATTCACTAAGTTACTGGGAGCAAGGAAATCAGGACTGGCCAACCCTAGCCCAATCCAAAACAGAATCAAGAAGATGAGACTGTTATTGCGAGAGATGATTGCGCGTATCAGGATCGCGGGCCTCGCAGGCACCGGAAAACGGCCTGCATCAGTTTTTTCCACGGATTGGGTCGTATCGTCTGTTGCCATGCTCTTATTCAGATGCGTCCGGATTGGATGTTCCTGTAGCAGCCATCATGATCAACTCCTGAGTTGCCTGGCTGCGCGAAAACTCCGCCGCTATACGTCCCTCTCGCATCACCAGAATGCGGTCGCTGACGCCCAGGACCTCAGGAAGATCAGAAGAAATCATCAGGATCCCAACGCCTTCTTTTGCCAGCTGGCTCATCAGGGCGTGGATCTCGGCTTTAGCGCCGACATCGATCCCACGGGTTGGCTCGTCCAGGATCAAGATGCGTGGTTGGAGCACCAACCAGCGCGCGATGACCGTCTTCTGCTGGTTGCCACCCGATAGGTTCCGGACCCGCTGGCGCAGTGAAGGTGTACGGATATCCAGTGTGTTCACAAATTCCTTGGCATGGGCGCGCACCTGATCGAAATTAATGAATCCCGCGCGGGATAGTTTGGGCAATGCACTGATCGTGACGTTCTCTGAAACCGCCATGTTTAGGAAAAGAGCCTGTTCCTTCCGGTCCTCTGGAACCAGTCCGATCCCTTGACGGATGGCAGCCCGGGGCGAACGGATCGAGACTCGCTCTCCTTCAATCCAGATTTCCCCCGCTTCGATTTCCTCTGCGCCGAACAATGTACGTGCCAGCGTGGTGCGGCCTGAGCCCACCAGGCCAGAAAGCCCCAGGATTTCCCCACGATACAGCTCCAGCGCTATTTCGCGCAGAAAGTTTGCGCTGGATAATTGCTTTACCTCCAATACGATATTCTGCCGGTCTGCGGCTTCTTTCATGAACATATCGGCGATATCTCGCCCCACCATCATGTGGACCAACTCGGCGTGGGTGACCGATTCGACCGCCTGGGTGCCAATCCATTTGCCATCTCGTAATACGGTGACCCGATCGGCGATTTCGAAGATTTCTTCCAGCCGGTGCGAGATATAAATCAACGGTATCCCCTGCTTCTTCAGCGACCGGATGAGCTCAAAAAGCCGTTCCGTTTCGCGCTCCGTGAGGGTTGAGGTCGGCTCGTCCATCACGATCAGGCGCGCCTGCCGGGATAACGCCTTACCGATCTCGACCATCTGCTGTTGGGCGACGGACAAGTCTCCGACGATGGCACGTGGCTCTATGTCGATTCCAACCAGCTCCAGTCGGGCTTGAGCCCGCTCGTAGAGTTCAGCCCAGTCGATCCGGCCACCCAGCAGGGTTGGCTCACGCCCCAAAAAGATATTCTGGCCAACGTTGAGATAAGGGATCAAGTTGAGCTCCTGGTGGATCATGTTGACCCCCAGGTCAAGGGCGTCGCCCGGATCTTGAATAGCCACCTCTACATCGTCAAGAAGGATCCGTCCAGCATCCTTTGGGATCGCTCCGGTGAGGATTTTCATCAGCGTCGATTTACCGGCCCCGTTTTCCCCAACCAGGGCATGTACTTCTCCGGAACGCACCTCCAGGCTCACGTTGTCGAGCGCTTGAACGCCGGGAAAAGACTTGCTGATATGCTCCATGGAAAGCAGAACGTCGGACATGTGCACCGCTGTTTGGGCCGCTCCAGGCCCAATGCGAGTATGGAGCGGCCCTGGTCTGGAAGGCTTACGGAACCGTATCTTTAGTCACGAGTGACAGAGGCACGGGGATGAAAGATTCTACCTGTTCACCGTTTAGAGACCGGGTAGCCGTTTGCACCCCGAGCACGCCCATCTCGGAGGGTTGCTGGGCGATGGTGGCCGCCAGTTTTCCGTCCTTGATGGCCTGGATGGCGTCGTCGATGGCGTCAAAGCCGACGAAGACGATGCCGGTGCGGTTGGCGGCTTCAGCTGCCTGGATGGCGCCCAGCACCATCTCGTCGTTTTGGGCGAAGACGCCCGCGATCTCAGGTTGGGCGGTGAGGATATCGGTGAAGACGCTGTTGCCCTTGGCGCGGTCGAAGTCCGCTGGGCGCTGCACCACGATCGGCGCGTCGGGGCACTTGGCGGCCATCTCGTCATCGAAGCCTTGGCCACGATCACGCGCCGCCGAGGTGCCGGCAATGCCCTGCAGTTCCACCACGTTGCCTTTGCCGCCGATGGCCTCGCACAGGAAGTCAGCCGCCATCTTCCCGCCTGCCACGTTATCGGAAGCGATGTGGGAGACGATTTGCCCGCCAGCTGCGCTGCGGTCGATGGTCAGCACCGGGATGTTGGCTGCGTTGGCCTTTTCCACCGCCGGCACCACTGCGTTGGCGTCCGTCGGGTTGAGCAGAATGGCGCTGACGTTCTTGCTGATGAAGTCCTCGATTTGCGACGCCTGCTTCGCAGGATCGTTTTGACCATCCGCCACAATTAGGGTTACTCCTTCAGCATCGGCTTCCTTCTGAGCCCCATCGCGCAACGTCACGAAAAAGGGGTTGTTGAGTGTCGATAGCGCCAATCCCAGGGTGATCTCACCCGACGGTGCTGTGGTTGGCGCTTCGCCAGTCGGCGCAGGGCTTGTGGCCGTCGCGCTGATTTCCGGTGCGCTGGTTGGTGCAGCTGCCGGAGACGCGCAGGCGGACAAAACCATTGCCGCCACAAGAATCAAATTAAGCATCAAAAATGTACGTTTCATCTTACTCCTCCAAGAGTAATAAGAATAGGATATGGATTTTTGGAATGGTTAACTCTGACAGGATTATTGTCTGCAGTTTACCTCCTCTCGGAAACAGATTTGTAGATGAGCAGTGCCAGCGCGATGACTACCCCTTTGACAACTTGCTCCCATAGGGCGTTTACGTTCAGCAAATTTAGCCCGTTGTTGATCACACCGATAATCAGGACTCCTAACAGGGTCCCTCCCAACCCGCCTTCACCACCCGCAAAGCTCGTTCCCCCCACGACTACTGCCGCGATGGCGTCGAATTCATAGCCCACCCCAATCGTTGGCGCAGCCGAATCTAAACGGCCAATCAACAGCAGCCCTGCCAGAGCTGCCAGCAGTCCCTGGATGGTGTATACCCGTACCGTTACCGCATTTGTGTTGATCCCGGCCAAACGGGCTGCCAGGGGGTTATTTCCCAGGGCTCGGATTTGTTCGCCAAGGACGGTTCGCTTGAGGAGCAAATATCCCACCGCAAACACGCTTGCAGCCACGATGATGGGTACCGGAATGGGGCCAATCGATGCCGTGCCCAGGTAGCGAAAGCCTTGGGGGAAACCTGTTATCGGCCGGCCCTGCGTAAAAGTTAAGGCCAGTCCTCGCGCGATAGTCATCATCCCCAATGTTGTGATGAATGGCGGAATGCGCAAAGCGATGGTGAAGGCACCATTCGCTACACCCAACAGGGTGCCGATCAGTAGCGCGATGGCGATACTGGCCAATGTCATTCCACTTGACTGCACAACCTGGGCCGCGATGACCGCCGATAAAGCTGCAACCGCTCCAACGGATAAATCGATGCCCGCGGTCAGGATCACGAAGGTCATCCCGACCGAGATGATGGCGTTGATCGCTGAGATGCGCAGAACGTTGGTCACATTTTCAATACTCAGAAAACGGTCTGACATCAGTGCCAGTACGGTGCACATCAGGCCAAAAGAGATCAACAGGCCGAATTCCCGCAGGAATCCGCGCATCCTCGCGCCTCCTTCGAGAGCAGACATCAAAATACTACTCCGGAGACCAGAATAATGTTGGCGTAAGGCGTAAACTCGCCGGTACGCACAACCGCGCGCGCCTCCCGGGACATGGCCTTGAGGTCTTCGTGGCTGATCGTTTCGATGGGTGTATCGGGCAGCAGCTCCTTTATTGCCATCATCACGTTTGAACTGGTTCTTTGTGTCTCGGCTGCTACAAATGCCCGCTCGACCTGCATCTCGGTCAATATCACCCGCAGGGTATCGGCAAAGCCAGGTATACCCGCTGTAAGGGCCAGGTCAATCCTTTGAGTCTGATCTGAGATGGGCAGGCCGGCATCACCGATAACCAGCATGTCCGTGTGACCCAGACTTGCGATCACCTGGGATAGGGCAATATTCAGCAACCGCGTTTTTTTCATGATCCCTCTGCAAGGAATGCATCCAATTCGGCTCGAGCAGGCAGCGAAGGCTGCGCCCCCATCCGCGTCACCGCCAGGGCGCCAGCCGCATTGCCCCACTGGGCGGCTTCAATCGTCGAGTGCTGCGCAGTTAACGCCACCGCGAATGCCCCTACGAACGCGTCTCCCGCAGCCGTGGTATCCACGACCGGAACCCGGTGGGCCTTCAGATAAGTTTTTCTGCCTGCTTCCAGAACGAACACTCCTTTCTCGCCCAAGGTGACGATCAATCTCTTGACCCCCTCATTCTGTAGTCCCCTGGCAGCAACTTCCAGCGCAGTCGAGCTGCCAGAACCGGCTAGCAGCGCGAGTTCACTTTCGTTTGGGATCAAGTAGTCGATATGGGTCAAGAATTCTCTGCCCAGGCGCTGAGCCGGCGCGGGATTCAGAACAACTGGAATATCATGCTGCTTGGCCAATTGTATGGCCTGTTCAACCGCTGCCATGGGGCATTCGAGTTGCAGCAGCAACACGGAAGCGTCGTCAAATACCGCTGTGGCGGAAAGAATTTGCTCGCCGGTGACCAGCGCATTGGCTCCCGAGGCGACCACGATGGTATTTTGACCGGATGCTACCACGGTGATCAAGGCGACGCCCGTCGCCGCGCGCTCGTCCTCGGCGATATAGGCCGTATCGACGCCATCCCGCGCCAACGTTTGTAGCAATGCACTCCCAAATGCATCGCTTCCCAGGCGACCGACCATTTTAACGCCAGCGCCCAAACGAGCGCAGGCGACAGCCTGGTTTGCCCCCTTGCCACCAGGGAAGGTGTGGAATTCGCTGCCCAAAATCGTCTCGCCAGGTTCGGGATGGCGCGGTGCTCGGACAACCAGATCCATGTTGATGCTACCCATCACAACAATATGGCTCATGCTTCCTGCCCTCCAGTGGATTGGCGCAAAACCAGGCTCGGCGAAAGTATTCGGCGTTGGACCGGACGCGACTTGTCCTGAATACGTTCGAGTAGCAACTGCACGGCCACCTCTCCCATCTTCTTCTTCGGCTGTGAGATCGTAGTCAGAGGTGGAAAACTGAAAGACGCAAGCTCGATGTCATCAAAACCGATAATGGACAACTCATCTGGAACCAGGCAACCATTCGTGGCAGCCACGTGTAGGGCGCCCATAGCCATGAGATCGTTGCAGGCAAAGATCGCGGTAGGGGGGTCGGGTAGTTCGAAAAGACGTGAGGCTGCAATCCGGCCAGACTCCGGGTGAAAGTCACCCCGCTGGATCAGGGAATGATCAACCGGGAGTCCAGCTTCATGATGGGCGTTGCGGTATCCGGTGACCCGGTATGCGCTCGGGGTCAGATGGGATGGCCCGGAAATGCAGGCGATGCGCCGGTGACCCAGATCGATCAGGTGCCGGGTCGCCATGTACCCGCCCTTCAGGTTATCGGCCAGGACTGCGTCGACTTCAATACCCGGCAGATCCCGGTCGACCACGACCACCGGTAGACGTCGCTGGAACAGAGCGCCTAAGGGATCGCTCCGATCCCCGGAATCGCTGCGATCTCCCGTTCCGACAAAGATGATGCCATCCACCTGTTTTCTGATGAGCAGGTCGACGTAGATATGCTCTCTGTTGATGTCCCCCTCGGTATTGCAGAGGATCAGGCTGTATCCCAGCTCAAACGCGCTGGCTTCGATATTCCGGCCGATTTCAGCAAAAAATGGGTTGGCGCTGTCGGGAAGAATAAGGCCGAGCGTGTGAGTCTCACCCTGGCGCAAGGAACGTGCCAGGGCGTTCGGACGGTACCCCAGATCATCCATGGCCTGATACACGCGCTGGCGCAGCTGCTCAGAGACGAAGCGGGTCTCATTAATTACGTGCGATACGGTCGTTGGAGAGACATTGGCCTGGCGGGCTACCTCGCGGATCGTAGGCCTCGGTTTCACTTGCTCCTCCGATGAAGACAGTCGCTGAGAAAACGTTTGCGCAATCGTTTGCGCAATTAGCTCCAATTCTAGCACTCATTCTGATGGAAGTCAACAGGCCAGGAGGGCCGGGAGGGGAATTCTGACAAATCTGATCCAGTATGCAATATAATTAGAGCAGAGAATCATGATGAGCTACGCGGCCCGCCTTGCCTCCTTCTTTCGAATTCGCTCAAACGAATCTCGCATGGTCGCTTTGGTCACAGGTATGATGTTCTTCGCTTCCGCAGGGGGTGCCATCGGATCGCCCGGAATCGAAGCCCTTTTCTACGCTCGCTTTGGTGTCCAGTTCCTCCCCTATATGTATATTGCGCTGGGTATTGCTACCCTGGCGGCTTCCTTGCTGATCTCCACTGTACTCGGCCGCGTGTCGGCCCGGCGGCTCTATGTGAATTTGCCATTGATCTTGGGCGCTGTCCTCGGCGCTGCTCGCCTGCTCCTGGCTGCTGGCTTCAACTGGTTTTATCCGCTCCTGTGGTTGGGCATGAACATGTATTGGATCCTGCAGAGCCTCTATTCCTGGGGGCTGGCAGGCGAAGTGTGCGATGCGCGCCAGGCTAAGCGCCTTTTCCCCCTGTTTGGTGCCGGGGGGATCTTCGGTTTGACCCTGGGTGGCTTGGTCACGCAACCCTTCGTCGCTTGGCTGGGCGCCGACAACTTGCTCCTTATTTGGGTTGTAGGCCTGCTACTATCCTATGTTCTGGCCAGGACGCTCATGGGTACCTCGAAGATAGCCTACCGGCGCAGGCCGCGCCGCCCCACTGGCATGCTGGATGAGATATTGCTCGGTTACCGCTTCGCCCGCCGTTCTCCGCTTCTGCATTGGATGGCCATCGCCGCTGTCTTATTCGCTGTGCTCTATTACTCCTTGGTTTTTCCCTTCTCAAAGGCTGCTGCCGCCAATTTTCCGGATGAGGACGTGCTGGCTGGTTTCTTGGGACTCTTTAACGGCATAAGCAGTGGCGCCGCCATTCTGGCCTCATTGCTGCTTGCAAACCGCATCTATGCTCGCTTCGGCTTCATGACCTCCATCCTGATCTATCCGCTCCTGTACTTGACGGGATTTGCGATCCTGTTTGTGTATGGAGCCTTCCCGGTCCTGGTTGCTTTGCGGTTTACTCAACTTTTATGGTCCGATGGTGTCTCCGAGGGCGCCAACCAGGCCATGTATAACGTTGTGCCTGCCGACCAACGCGAGCAGACCCGCGCCTTCGTCCGCGGTGTAGCCAACCAGTTCGGCATTTCTCTCGTCGGCGTGATACTGGTGATCGGGCAGCAAACCTTGCGGCCCCAGCACATGTACCTGATCGGCTTGAGCGCTGCGGCTTTGACCACCTTCCTGGTCTGGCGCGCCAGGCATGCTTATGGACAGGCAGTCGTCGACGCGCTGCGCGCCGGCCAGCCCCATCTGTTCTTTGCCGAAGAGCAGCCCTTCGGCGGATTTCGCCAGGATGCCGCCGCCATCGACGCCGTCCTGGCTGGGATCAACAGCCCCGAGGTAGCCGTGCGCCGGGTTTCTGCCGAGATTCTGGGTAATCTCTCACTGCCCCGCGCCACCGATGCCATCGTCAGGGCCCTGGCGGATGAAGATGCCACGGTACGCCGCGCAGTCCTGCGTTCGATTGCCCGGGCCAATGCCGCATCTGCGTTGCTGGAAGTGCTGATCGCCCTCGACGACCCGGACCCTGGAGTCCGCCTTCAAGGGGTGGAAACCGTGCGCCAGCTCGCCGGTTACCCAAAGGGTGTGATCGTGCATCTGGAGCTCCTGCTTGGAGACCCGGATCCTGCCGTCCGCAGCCGGGTGGCCGCCATTTTGCTTGAAATAGGTCCCCATCCTGAAGCTGAGCGCATTTTGATTGAAATGGCTTCCCAGGAAGAATTGCACGCCCGTCTGGAAGCCTTTAAGGCGCTCGCCGATTGGGGCAGCCAGGAGGCCTATGATTTGGCTGCCAGGAGCCTGGATGATCCCCTGCCCGTCGTTCGCGCCGCTGCTGCCACCATTATGGCCCACATCGATGCCCGCGCCTGTCTGTTCCCGTTGGTCGAAACCTTGGGAGATGAAGACCGTTCCGTAAGACGGGCAGCCGCCCAGGCGCTTCAGGGGATCGGTACACCCGCGGTCGAACCTGTGGTGGCCGCTCTGTCGGATCCGCAACTGGAAAGCGGGGCCTTGCTGGCGCTGGAAGGCCTTCCGGTCTCTCGATCTGCAGACGCCATCCAAAACTACGCCCGCGATCGGGTTGCCACAGCCCTTCGCTACCACGACTTATGGCGGTCTGTTGGGCGCTCGGACCGGCCGGACGAGCGCCTGCAGCTGCTGGCGGATTCGCTCCGTGACGCCTCTCTGCGTTATGCGATTCATGCTCTCAACGCCATTGCTTTATTCGGCGATCGGGAGGGCATTGCCCTGGCGATTGAAAACCTCGACAGCAACAATATGAACCAGCGCGCCAACGCCATCGAGACCCTGGAATCGCTTGGCCAGCCGGAGGTTGTGCGCCCCTTACTGGACTTGTGGGAGTCCGGCGAGCGGCCCGAACCGTCTCGGAGTGACTGGATGCAAACGCTGCTGGATGATCCCGATCCCTGGCTGCGCGCCTGCACGGCTTTTATCGCCTCGGACTGTGTTCACGAGGCTAAAATCCAGGCGCAACTTGCCACCTTGGCACACTCTGATCCCGATGCCTTGGTGCGGGAGAGCGCCGCCAATGCTCTAAATGGAGGCCCAAAGATGGAAACCCTGGCGACTTTGTCGATCATGGAGCGGATTCTTTTCCTGCGAAAAGTGCCGATTTTTTCTCACCTGCCTCCAGCCGATCTCAAGCAAATCGCCGAGATCGCTCGTGAGCAGCTCTTCTCTCAAGGACAGGTAATTGTCAGGCAGGGCGAACCCGGCTACGAGATGTTCATCATCGTATCTGGCGAGGTCCAGGTTTCTGTCAAGCCGGGCGATGGCGAGGAGATTGAGATTGCTCGCCGGCATCCAGGCGAATTCGTCGGCGAGATGGCCATCATCAGCCAGGAGCCCCGCATGGCCTCCCTGATTGCCGCCACCGAGGTCCGCACCTTGAGCATTGACCAGGAGCAGTTCGAAGGCATTCTGCGCCTGCGGCCCGAGACCAGCCTGGCGGTGATCCGCGTGCTGGGCAACCGCTTGAGGGAAAGGGCCATCCACTGATCAAACGTTCATCCGCGTCCTATTCGAAGGCAGGCTGAGCAGTTGCGATCAGACTTTGTACAAGACATCAAGGTAGCGCTTGAGCATGTCGCTCACCATCCCCCGGAACGGCATCGTGGCCGCCATCCCGTAAACCGGGGCCAGGCCTCCGGTTGAACTGGGGTTGGATTTCGCCGTCTCCACTGCGCTCTTCAAATCCTCGATGAACCGCTCAGCCACGCCAGGTTGCGTGTGCCGCAAGGTAATGCAGAGATGCACCGCCGGTGGCGAGAACAACCCGTTCAGCGCCCAACCTTTCTTCCCCATCGCCTCCATAATCTGGAAGATATCCAGGCTTTTCGATCCGAATGCGATCACCCATAACGGGTCTCCCAGGATAAAGACCTCTGGGATAGCCTCCATCTGCCCTTTGATCCAGGCAGCCGTTTCAAGGATTTTCCTGGCCGCTTCCAGATAACCCTGCTTTCCCACGGCCAGCATCGCCGCCCAGCATGCCGCCGACAGTGCGCCCGGCCGGCTTCCCGCAAAAGTCGGCGAGCAATATAGCCCGCCTGGCCAATCGGAAGTCGCGAAATACTGGTAATGGCGCAGTTCCTCGTCCCGGTATAGCACCACCGATGTTCCTTTGGCCGCGTACCCGTATTTGTGGGTATCCGCTGACATAGACGTGACCCCCGGTAGGCCGAAATCGAACTCCGGGACCGGGTAGCCCAGCTGCTTTGCCCACGGAAGGATGAATCCGCCCAGGCAGGCGTCCGTGTGAAACCCGATCCCCTTGCTCCGGGCGATTTCGGACAGCTCCTGGATCGGATCGATCACGCCGTGAGGGAAGCTGGGCGCTGAACCCACCATCACCACGGTATTATGCGTAATCGCCTTTCGGGTCGCCCGGACATCAGCCCGAAATTCCTTGTCGACCGGGACCTTGATGAGCCTGATGTTGAAGTATTCGGCCGCTTTCTCAAAGGCTGCATGCGCCGTAGTAGGGGCGATCATTTCGGGTTTGCGGATGCCCTTCGCCTCTCGGCTCCAATCCCGGTACGCTTTCATCGCCAGCAGGATGCTTTCCGTGCCGCCCGATGAGACCACCCCGCATATTTCCTGTTCGCCCTCGCCATTGGTCTCATTACCCCCGAGCATCTCCGCCGTCATCGCCACGATTTCGGCTTCGTATTTGGTGGTACTGGGCCAGATATCCGCGTGCAGCGGGTTGCTCTGCGAATGGATCGCGTACACCTGGTTCATCAACTCGATGTGCTCCCGGTCGCCATGATACACTGCCCCCGAGACGAATCCCTCCTTCCAGCGCGCTTCCTCCTTCTCCCTCAACGCGTCCATTTCCGCCAGGATGGCTATATGGGAGCAGCCGGCCTCCGGAATCCGGGCGTATGAGGCGACTTCCCCGCGGTAAGGCTTTACGCTGGCCTCCATCTCCTCCATCATCGCCGCCGATTCCCTTTCAATGCGCCTCCTCACCGCCGGAACGCGTTTCAGCTTCCTCTCGATCCAGGCCAGCATCCGCGGGCTAACCCATCCCAGCTTCCTCGTGATAAATTGCATCCAATCCATATGACCGCTCATCCTTCAATCCTTGCCCTGAGCTTGCCGAAGGGTTCAACCTAAGCGCAGCGGCGCAACCTTCAACCATTAAGTGTTTCTGTTTAATCTTGCGTATATCGGACGGGTGGCGTGATACAGGTTGACGAATTCCTGGTAGAGTTCGCTGTAGATCCCACGGTGCTCCGGGTTGGGCTGGTAGGTGTGATCGACTTGCACGCAGGCGGCGATGTCGTCAAAGCTAGCCTTGCCGAACGCCACCAGCGCTAGAAAGCCCGCCCCCCGCAGCGTCACCAGGCGCGGGTCCTTCATTTGGTAGACCGTCCGGTCCAGCACATCCGCCGTGATCTGGCACCACAGATTCGACAGTGCCCCACCTCCCACCATGTTGAAGCCGTCCAGCCGCCGTTTGACGAAGCGCTCGACGTACTCCAACAGCCAGCGCGTATTGTAGGCCACACCCTCAAACACGGCTCTGGCAAGGTGAGCCCGGCTGATCTGGGGGGTGATATTGAAGAAGCCGCCGCGCACGCTGTCGTCGTCCGCCGGTGTGCGCTCGCCATACAGCCAGGGAGTGAAGATCACTTTATCGCTTCCCGCCGGGATCCTCTCTGCCAATTTGTTCAGTAATGCGTGCGCTCCCGTGGGTATTTCACCGGTTTCGAGCTCGTCCGCCGGGTAGATAATCTTTTCCAGGACGTAGTTCAGGCAGCCCGCCGCCCAATCTTGCTCGTCCAGCACTAGGTAACGGTCCGGAATGGATGACGGCAAGGAGGCGATGCTGGCTTGAGCCAGCGTCCTTTTGAATGGGATATGGCACGAAATCCAGGAGGATGTCCCGATGTATAAATGGGGCTGGTAATCCTTGACCGCGCCCGACCCGATCGCCGTGGCGTGCACGTCGGGCGAACCCACCACCACCTGCACCTTCGGACTCAACCCCAGCTCGCCCGCAGCCTGGGGCGTTAGCGGTCCCAGCACATCGATGGAGCGTTTCAATTCGGGGTAGTGCTCCGGCTCGAACGCCAGCGCTTTGAACAGGCTCGGCGCATAGCTGATCTGGCTGATGTCCCGGTTGTCCGTCAGGGAATGCAGCGAGATCGAATCGTATGACGCCGCCGGTATGCCCGTGAGCCGGTAATTGAGGTAGTCCTTTGGCTCCAGGAACTTGTAGGTCTCCCTGTAAATTTCTGGCCGTTCGTGCTTGATGTATAAAATATGTCCGACCGGGCTTTTCCCGTTATGCTCCGGTGCGCCACCCGTCATCCGGATCCAGTGGATCAGCTTCAGGGGATCATACCCGGCTACCGAAATCAATCCCTTGGTAATCTCCTTAACATATTTTGCCCCCCGCGAGTCCAGCCAGATGACTGCGTTCATCAACGCATTGCCATCCCGGTCAATTGCCACCGTCCCCGACCACTGCGAGGTGCAGCTCACGGCAAAGATGTCCTCCACCGGCACGATCTGTTTGCCCAACAGCCGGTGGGTGGCTTTCAAAATGGCGGACCACCAGGCCTCTGGCTCTTGTTCGGCGCCCCCGTTCGGCTGTAGGATCAGCGGCACGGGTTCGAACTCCCAATCCAGAATCTCCCCACCGCTCGCCATCAACCCGGCCTTGGGTCCCGAAGTTCCCAGGTCGATTGCCAGAACGTATTGCTTTGGCTGCTCAGCCATAAGCCCTCCACTCTAATCTAGATTGACCGTACATCCCAGGCCAGGTACGTCGCTGGCGATCAACCATCCATCTTCCTGGGCGAAACCCGGCACCGTGGGATCATTGACCAGATCCAGGCTGCCGTCCAGGTCACCGTAGCGCACGTTTGGGCTGCTCAGCGCGAAACTGAGGCCCGCCGCGATGAGCAGCGCCGGTTCGATGACGCAGCCTACCATTGTGGCCATTTTAGCCGCCCGCGCGATGGCGTCGATCTGCCGGGCGCACTGCATCCCGCCGCAAGTAGCCAGCTTGACGCTCATCCCGTTGGCGCTCCGTTGCGCCGCCAGTTCAAGGGCCGAAGCCGGGCCGGCTACGCTCTGGTCTGCCAGGACCGGCACCGGGCTGTGGCTGGTCACCTCTCGCAAGGATTCCAGATCACCGGCTGGCGTGGGTTGTTCCAGCATTTCGATTTTCTCTTTGAGCGCATTGGCCACATCCATGGCTTGCTGCGCGCTGTACCCGCCGTCGGCATCCAGGCGGATGGTGAGCCTGGGCAATGCCCGGCTGATCGCCCGGATTCGATAAACGTCACCTTCTGGATCCAGGCCACCT
>DASQQR010000090.1:0-4069 GCA_035643335.1 Anaerolineales bacterium | reverse complement strand
AAGGAGATCGAAGTCAATGAAACCCAATGAAATGAGAGCCCGTTTGAGAGCCGGCGAAACGGTTTACGGGACCATGATGCAGGATATCCGCACGCCATCGATCGGCCAAATCATGGCACGGGCGGGAGTCGATTTCTTGTTTTTCGACATGGAACACGGTCCTTTCGATATCGGCGTGATCGCTGACATGGTCAAAGTGACCAGGTTGGAAGGCGTCACCCCGCTGGTTCGAGTCCCCAGTGACGATTATCACCTCTTGGTCCGGCCGTTGGACGCTGGCGCTCAAGGCATCATGATCCCCCGAGTGGACAACCGGCAGCAGGTGGAGCGGATTGTAGAGAGCGTGATGTACCCCCCGAAAGGCTCGCGAGGGCTTTCAGCCAACAAGGGGCACAACGATTTCGCGTCTCAAAATATGTGGGAATTCTCAGAACAGGCGAACGCTGAAAATTTGATCATCTTACAGATTGAGCGGGCGAAAGCCGTCGAAAACATCAATGAGCTGCTCTCGGTGGAAGGCGTAGGGGCGGCGGTGCTGGGGCCAAACGATCTGGCCATGAGCATGGGTGAGCGGCGCAAAGACTATCTGGCTGCATTGGAGGAACCGATCCAGGCCGTGCTCGATTCGGCTCGCAAGAACGGCGTCCCGTGCGGCATCCACATCGGGAATATCGATTGGCTGATCGAATGGCAACGCAGGGGCATGCAGATCATCGCCTTTGCGAACGATATCGTCTTTTTGGGCCAGGGGATCAAAAACGCAATGGATAAACTGCGAGGGGCCGGCCAATAAATGTTGGAGAGAGGAAGCTTATGAAGGCACGCGATTCGGATGTTCTGGCTTACCTGGATGACGACGAGATTGCCGGATTCACCCAGGAATTCGTTCGGATCAACAGCGTTAACCCCAACCTGGAAAGCGGTTCCAACGAAGAAGAGGCGGCCCAATTTTTGGCTGAGGCCTGCGAAAAAGAGGGCTTGCAGGTAACGATCAAAGAAGTCGCTCCAGGCCGTCCCAACCTTTACGCCGAACTGCCGGGAGAGCAGGAGGGCACCGGCCTGGCCTTTCTTGGCCACACCGACACGGTTCCTTTCCTCAATATGCAGGACCCTTTGAGTGGGGAAATTAAAGATGGTTATCTATGGGGCCGGGGTGGCGTCGACATGAAGGGCGGCGTGGCGGCTTCGGTACAAGCGCTGATCGCTTTGGCGAGATCAGGGGTGCGATTGAAGAAAGGTGTGGCGCTGTGGGCGGTGATCGATGAGGAATCCGAACACCGAGGGGCGTACGCGCTGGAGGAAAAGGGGATCGAGGCGGATTATTGCATCGTCACCGAGCCCTCGGACATGCGGCTCCTGCTGGGCTGCAAGGGCACTGCGCCGATCCGGATTGATCTCACCGGGGTTTTGGCTCACGGTTCAAACCCCTGGCTGGGCGTTAACGCCATCGATAAGGCAGCCAAAGTGATCCTGGCCCTGCAGAACCTGGAGCCGGAGAAGATCCATATTCCTGAATTAGGCATGACGATCCAGGGATCCGTGAACGTTGGCGTTATCCAGGGCGGGACCCAGTACAACAATGTGGCCGATCATTGCTCGATGTTTCTGGACCGCCGCATGGCGCCGGGGGAGACCCAGGCAAAGGTGTTGGCGGAAATCAATGAGATCCTGGATTCGCTGGCGGCTGAAGACCCAGAATTCAAAGGAAGCGCGGAGATCTCCCGGCCAGACTGGCACTGGGAGAAGATCATCGCCCGGGGCCTGAACCCGGCCCACACGCCTCCCGGCAATCCGATTGTAGGTTTCGTGCAGCAGGCCTACGGCGAGTTATTTGGAAAGGAGGTGGAGCTGGGGTACACGAATGGATATATGGACATGGATTTCACCGTGAATGGATCGGGGATTCCAACGATCAACTTCGGACCTGGCGAACCCAAATTCGCCCACACCATCGACGAACGCCTACGAATCGACCAATTGTTGGCAGCCACGCGACTCTACGTTCTGGTCGCTCAACAAGCGTCAAACTAATCACCCAAAGGAGAAGCAAGCATGAGTAAAGTATTGGTAAGAAATGGCTTAATTGTAACGATCGATCCAGAGGACCGGATTATCCGGAATGGAAGCATCTACATCGAAGATAAAGTTATCAAAGAGATCGGCCCTGATGCCGAGGTGGGGGACAAAGAAGGCGCACAGGTGATCGACGCCAGCGACAAAATCGTCATTCCGGGATTGATCAGCTGCCACAACCACCTTTACAGCGCGGTGGTGCGTTCGATCCCATATTCGGGTTTTGAATCGCCAGATTTTTCTTTCGTCTCCTGGATGGCGCGCTTCTGGCTGCCGCTGCTGGAAGACCGGGTTGACCAGGAGCAGCTGTACATCGGCACCAAAGCCAATCTCATCGACCATATTCGCAGCGGAGTTACCACGACCACGGACACCGCCGAAGGTTCCTACGCCCTGCCCGGGGCGCTGGACGCAGTCGATCAAGCTGCCATTGAAACGGGAATGCGAGCGGTACTTTCCTTTGAAACCACCGGTCGGATCAGCGAAGAGAACACCAAACTCGGCCTCCAGGAAAACGTCAACTTCGTAAAGAAATGCCGGTCACGCGATCTGGATCGCATTACGCCGCGAATAGGCGTGCATACCACTTATACGACCACCCCTGAACTGCTCCAGGAAGTCAAGGCCACGGCGGACGAGCTGGGGGTGGGCTACATGATGCATCACCTGGATGACCGCTACCATCATTTCGACACCACCCTGCGCTTCGGAAAGCGCCCCACGGCCTACCTGGAAGACATCGGTTTCCTGAGCCCCAACTTGATTTTATTCCACTGCAGCTATATCGACCCGATCCAGGATCCGGCAATCTTCAAGCGCTACGACGTCAAGGTATCGCATAACGCGGAATCCAACGCGATATTCAGCTTCTGGCCGAACATGATCCCTCTGATCGAAGCCGGGGTGACGGTTGGCCTGGGGACAGATGGACAGGTCTTCAACTACTTTGAGGTGATGCGCACAGCCCAGATGATCCATCGCATTCGCTACGAGAATCCTGAAGTGCTCCCGGATGCCCAGACGCTGCGCATGGCGACCATGGAAGGCGCCAAGGTCTTACAGATGGAAGACGAAATTGGGTCGTTGGAAGCCGGCAAGAAAGCCGACGTGGTGATCCTAAACAACCGCTCTACTGTTCCGGTTTTCGAAGCAAACGTGAAGAATTACCTGGTGGGTACTTGTGAACGAACTGATGTGAACACCGTGATCATCGATGGGGAGGTGGTGCTCGAGGATGCCGAGTTCCTGAATCTGGATGAAGAGGAGGTACGGGCCAAATCGCACGAGACCGCCGTGAAGCTTTGGAAGCGCAACGATTGGCCAACTCCATAGATCAGGCACAAGATAAGGAGCGACGCGACCCCCGGATTTGCGAGAATCTTGTGTGCGCGGATGAGAGATGAAGGCTGAGAATAACTTCGATCTGATTATCAGGAACGGCCACGTCGTCACTTTGGACGCTGAGGGCCACAGGTATCCGTCCGCTGACGTGGGAGTGCGGAATGGCGTCATCACGGAAATCGCGCCCTACCTGCTGGCAGCCGCTGGTGCGCAGGAAATCGACGCCGGGGGGAACGCGGTCTTACCCGGCCTGATCGATGCCCACATGCACGAGACCTTGTTGAGGGGGATTTGCGAAGATCTACCGCTCATGACGTGGTTGGAAGAGATCTGCTTCCCGAAGGACCGGGTCTTCCAGCCACATCACGAGCGAGCGGCGGCCTACATGAACCAGCTTGAGATGATCCGGGGAGGGATCACGACCTTCATCGACATCTTCCGCTTCCCGGGTGAGGCGGCTGCGGTGGCAGAAAAGTCCGGTCTACGGGCGGTCTTCAGCCCACAGGTGATCGACCACCCGGCAGGAGCAGGGGAGACTCTGAATAGCAACCTGGAGTTCATCGAGGCATGGAAAGATCGAGTTCCCGGCCGCATTTTCACATGGTTCGGTCCCCATGCGCCGTATTCCTGTGATGCCGAGACATTCCAGAAGATG
>DASQQR010000089.1:0-2892 GCA_035643335.1 Anaerolineales bacterium | reverse complement strand
GTCTTAAACCGTGTCGGGGCCAGTTGAAAGAAACCTTCAACCTTCCAATCTTCAACTCTTGCCTTGAGCGCGGTCGAAGTATCCGCGTCCTATAGAATCCACCTGAGCAGTAACTGTTGGTTGAGTAGAGCGGCGTTCTTCACAGCGACCGCGGTTAAACATCGGTCACCCTGGCAATAGCCAACGCTTCTTCCGGAATTCCGGGTCAGGCGATTGAGTTTTTCATTCTTTTCCTGTATAGTATATGAAAAGTAACTTCTCAATAAGAAGGGGTGAGTGTTTGTTGGAGCGGGCGGAGCCCGCTCCAACAAACACTCACCCCCCCAATTATTGAGATGATACTATGAAAACAAGAATTGTCTGAGTGAGAAGGGAGAAGGGTCAGGAATGACGCAACAGAAAATCCAACACTTGATCGTTCTGATGCTCGAGAATCGCTCCTTTGACCACATGCTGGGATATCTGGAATACCCGCCGGAAGCTGCTTTTGAAGGTGTGCTTGGGCTGGAAGATAAAATGGCTAACCAGCTCAGCGATGGGCGTGTCGTCTTCCCTGGTACAAATGCCGGCTACCTGATCGAGCCAGGGCCCAATCATAGCCACGATTCCGTCATGACCCAGCTACTTGGGTCGAATGCGCGGACCCTCCCCTACGCGCTGACCAACACCGGCTTTGCCTCGGATTACGCGACCATCCATCCTGAGCAGCCCGAACTCGCCTTGCAGTGCTTTACCCCGGAACGGCTTCCGATCCTCTCCGCGCTTGCTAAGAAATTCGCGATTTGCGATCATTGGTTCTGCTCGGTCCCAGGTGCAACTTGGCCGAATCGCAATTTCGCTCACGCCGCCACGTCCGACGGGGAAGTGAATATCCGCCTGAGAACTTACAAAAACAAGACGATCTTTGAGCAGCTCTCGGAAGCCAACCGGGATTGGGCCGTCTACTATGGGGGCTTCCCGCCGCAGAGCATGGCTTTCACAAATCTATGGGCTACTCCCGGACGAAATTGGCTCCAGCGTTTCAAACCCATCCGGAATTTGTACCGGGCTATCCAGCACGACCACCTGCCGGACTACGCTTTTGTGGAACCGGATATGCTCGGCAAGGTTGCAGACAGCCAACACCCGGGCGTGGGCGGGGAAATGGATTTTCGTGCCGCAGAGAGGTTGATCTGGAGGCTGTATACCGCCTTGCGCCGGAATATGAAGGTCTTCAAAAAGACGCTGCTCCTGATCACTTACGACGAACACGGGGGCTTTTTTGACCATGTTCCGCCTCCCCAAGGTCCTGAATGGCAGGTCGAAGAAGTGTATAAAGACGAGAGCACTGGCTACACCTTCAAATTTGATTTGCTTGGACCGCGTGTTCCAGCTGTCTTGGTCTCTCCCTGGATCAACCCGGGGACCGTCGACCACACCATCTATGACCACACCTCCATCCCGGCCACCGTGCGTAAATTATTCCAGATTCCGGGAGCGCTGACCTCGCGCGACCAGCACGTCAATACCTTCGAAGGCGTATTAAACCGCAAAAAGCCCAGGAAGCGGCCTCCTCGTCTCAAAGAGCCATTCGTCGACGAAACCGCCCGGAGCCTGGCCGAAGGGCTTGAGCTGCGCGAAAGCCTTGCCTGGATCGTGCGGGAGATGATCTGGTCGGAAATCCTCGCCCTGCCGCAGGCAGGACCGAGCTCGTTTGCTGTAGGCGGGAGCGAGCTCGAGTTTGGTGGTGCGGGCGTCTCCGATTTGGAGGCGGGCATTACCCAGGAGATTGTAAATGAGATCGGTCCACAGCTGTCGGCGGATGCCCAACGCGTGATCGCCGAAACGGAGACGCTTCCATCCTTCGATCCTTCTCAAACTGCGTTCTCGCCGTTTGGATCGACCTTTAGTGGCCTGGCGGCCATCGTACAGATCATTAAGCGCAAAGTTGAGAAGCTGCTGGGGGATACTGCCCTGGTCGACGATGGGACACTGGTAGCTGGCTGGTTCGTGCACAAGTACATCGAGGACCACAATGTGATCCTGCATACCGCCGGTGGTTTCTCGCTCGCGCAACCCGATGAGCCCGCCATCCGCACCGCTCTCGAAGATCTCTTTGCACAAGCAGATCCGGAGGCGCGGACCTGGCTGGCTGATCATCAAGATCGCTGGCTGACGATCTACTCAAATGGGCGGGTGATATTCTACGATCAAGAACCGGAGGGAATTTTTTCAGCCCAAGATATCGATCTGGGATCGGCGCTAAGGCTGGTAAACCTGATGAAGGCTGGAGATATCTCTGCCCTGCGCGATTTCTTCGTGTGAGCGTTCTTCAGTCAACCTTCTGCACTCGCGTCTTCCCGATAAAGTGTGGTCTCTGCCACATATGACCGCTCGGCGTGTAGCGCATTCCAGGATCGCTGCCGGCGTTGGCGGAGACGACCATTCCGATGAAGCCATTGGCCGAACCCGGCCCGTTGCTGTCGACATTTCGATCCGTCATTGGGAGCTCCCCGTCTAGGAAAAAATGCGGCAGTTATACACCGAGGGATAATGCCTCTGGCTCTTTGGGTTTTCGGTGCCGAAAACTTCTTGCCCCCCAACGGCTACGAGCTGAGGCGCCGCGGGCAAGATCCAGGTCTAAATATCGGCCGCTTGGTGCCGAACCGTCGATTGGAATTCTCGCAGCGTCCCCAATGGCCTTCAGCAGGCTGAAATTGCTCAACATCAAATTGCTCTAAGTCTCGGAAGAATTCTGCCGACAGCGGGTATTACCTGGCCGTTCATGAGGCCAAGTTCAGTGGATTGGGCTATCAAACTGCACATAAGTGATCGGAAAATAAACCAAATGATCCAAGATCACTCTATGGGCGTACTTAATTTCAGAGCTAGCCCCATCACAATAGGCGAGGT
>DASQQR010000088.1:0-2164 GCA_035643335.1 Anaerolineales bacterium | reverse complement strand
CGTACTCGTTGGGGGAGGCGCAGGCCATGGCTCTTGACTGCACTGCCCTTCTATGTGGGTATCCTGGTATTGGTTTACGCTGTGCCTGGACCTTTCCTTCAAGGAAATGCGTTATTCTGGTATGCATTGCTGACATTTATCCTCTTCGAAGGGGCATACACGATGATGGCGGTTAACTACGCAGCGCTGTTTCCGGAACTCTTCCAGGGTTTCCAGGAACGGGCGCGGGCAAGTTCAACCTACCAGGGTTTTGGCATGCTTGGCGAGCTGGTAGGGTTCTCTATCCCGCCTTTTGTTTATGCTAAGTTTGGTTTTGTTCCGATGGCCATTAGCTTTGCCTGGGTCGCTGGTATCGCCCTCTTCCTGGGGATAATCCGAAACAGAGAAGACCCAAAAGCCTTGAAAGCGCCCCCATTGGATCTGAAAGACGCTTTTGGAGAGGTGCTAAAAGACCGTGCTTTTTTGTTGTTCACCATTGCGGTGACCTTTCTCGCGTTTACAACTGGAGTGTATACCCTGGCGACCCCATTTTGGGTCAAGTATACTGTGGGGGCCAGTCCCCAGGCTACATCACTCATTTTCGCGATTGTGTTTATCGTGGCTATTCTGTCAGTCTCCATTTGGGGCAGAGTTGTACGGACTTTAGGAATCAAACGATCCTGGCTGTGGTCTATTGGCGTGATGGCTGCATCAGCGGTTATTTTGGGATTAGCATCCAACCTGGTTCTAGGAGCGATTGGCGCTGCGGTAGCTGGTGCAGGCCTGGGAGGGGTCAAAGTCTGCCGCGAAATGATCGTGGCCGATTTTGTAGATGGAAACCTGAAACGCACAGGGCTCCGTCGAGAGGGAATATATTACAGCATGTTGCGAGTCATCGGAAAGCTCTCAAAGATCCTGGAGTCGCTGGCTTTGGTGCTCTTGGGCCTGCTTTTTGGTTACGTCAGCGGTGAGAACCCGGGCCCACAACCAGAAAACGCATTCCGCTTTTTGATCAGCGTATTTCCGCTTGTTTTTACCCTCATCGCTTTGTTCATTGCCAGCAGGCTCTCGTTTGAAAACAAAGGGGCATAGCCACACCCGGGATATAATCAGTTCAGATGCCGACAGGTTTACTCGCTTCAAAGCTTTATTTTCCTCCACATCGCCCGGATCTCGTGCAGCGCCCGCGTTTACTCGAGAGTCTCGACGCAGGTCTGAGTGGGAAATTGACCCTGGTTTCTGCGCCAGTGGGTTTTGGCAAGACGACTGTAGTGAGCGAGTGGCTTCGAGATCGTGGTCATCCTACCGCCTGGTTATCGCTGGATAAGAACGATAATGATCTATCCCGGTTTTTGATCTATCTTATCGCCGCCCTGCAGCGCGTCGATTCGGCGATCGGGGTCGATATCCAGGCTGCCCTGGAAGAATCTCCGTCTCCACATTTTGAAATCCTGCTCACCAGGTTAATCAGCGAGATCGAAAGATTGCCAGATAAGTCCGTCGTCGTTCTTGAAGACTATCACCTGGTCGATTCAAAACCGGTCCACGATGTTATCAACTTCCTGATCGAATATCTGCCACCAACGGTCCACCTGGTGATTACCGGGCGCACGGATCCACCGCTGCCCATCTCACGGCTGCGGGTTCAGGGGCAAGTGAATGAAGTGCGGACCCCTAAATTGCGCTTTACAAAGGAAGAAGTGGCCGCATTTCTCAACGATCTGATGGGCTTTGACCTGTCATCCGCTGGTATTGCAGCACTGGAAGCGCGCACCGAAGGTTGGATCGCCAGCCTGAAACTGGCGGCATTATCCATGCGGGGGCGGGATGACTGGCCCGAGTTCATCGCCGAATTCTCCGGCAGTCACCGTTATGTCATCGATTACCTGGTCGACGAAGTCATGGCCCGCCAACCGGAAGAGGTGCAGACTTTTTTGCGCCGCACATCCATTCTGGAGCGCTTGACCGCACCACTCTGCGATGTAATCGTTCACACGTTGGAACGTTCCAACGTTAGCACGTTAAGCCCTTCTGAAGGTGGGGTTTTTTCGGATTCGCCGGATCAACCTTCAAACGTTCTAACGTTCAAACGTTCTAACGAGATTCTGGATTACCTTGACCGTTCCAATCTATTTTTGATCCCGCTTGACGATCATCGGGAGTGGTATCGCTACCACCACCTTTT
>DASQQR010000087.1:0-3604 GCA_035643335.1 Anaerolineales bacterium | reverse complement strand
GCATGCTCCAATTGCCCGGCGATCTCCAGTGCAGCCGCGCTGTTTTCGGCTGCCACCCGCTCCAGGGAGTCAATGGCGCCGTGCACGTCCCGGTCGTAGGCCTCGACCGTGTCCTTGACATACTCATAGCGAGTCTCCAGGACCAGCTCCTGGATCTCCACCAGGCGGCGTTGGGCAAACTGGGTATATAACCTGGCATCGCCGGCATCCGAAAAGGTCAACAGCAGCTGTCCGCGCTCCACCGCAGTTTTCACGGGATACAGCCGGTCACCAGGGATGGTGTAGCGGGCGGCCAGGGCAACCCGGCTGCTACCGAACAAAAAGAACACCACCAGGAGCAGCACCAGTGCAAATTGCAGGGCGACGCGGGCCCGGCCCAGGTTGAAGATCGTTTCCCAGAACGAGACCAGGGGAGCCGGTTCCGGCACGGCGCTGCCCTGGTCAATCTCTCTCATCAGGCGGCGCCGTGAGGCAGCGATGAATTCCGGCCGGGGGTTAAATGCCTCTTTGTTTTCAATCAACCAGTTGGCTGCTTCCAGCTGCGGCCGCAGCTCCTGCTCCAGATCAGGATAACGCGCCAGCACAGAACTGACCGTTTCCTCCCCGCTTTGAACCGCTTCCAGGCAGGACTGGAGTATTTGGTTCGTATCCTCGTGGTTCTTCGCCATGGTCTAGAGCTCTATGCTCCCTCCAGCAGGTTTCGCAACGATATGAGGGCGCGATACTGCAGCACCCGCACCGCTCCAGTCGAACGGCCCATCACCTGGGCTACCTCCTCGGGCGAAAGCTCGCTTAGAAATCGCAAAACGAGCACCATCCGGTAATCGTCACGCAGCTTATCAAGCACTTGACGGATTTCTTGATTTTCAAGGTTAGCGATCGCCACTTCTCCCGGATCAGCATGACCATCTTGCAAGGGTTTCCCATCGATGGACTCTTGCCGTCCTTTGCGTCCCATACTGCGATAATGATCTATAAGCACGTTGCGAGCAACGCTAAATAAATAAGAAATAAACGGGACGCCCTGTTCCTGGTAGCTGGCTATGGATCGCCAAACTCTTATAAATACTTCCTCCGCCAAATCCTCTGCGTCTTGACGATTGCCCAGACGAGCATAGAGGAAACGATATACGGGTGGCACAAATCGTTCATAGAGCTGGCCGAAGGCTTCGGACTCACCGTCCTTGGCTCTCTTTACGAGTTGTTCTTCATCCACCTCTTGCCAATCTGGCATTCTATTCTGACCTATAAAACGACGAATTTAATCTTTTGTTACATTTCTCACCTGACAACTTTTTGACAAAGGGCCTGCCAGGCGGCAAAAACCGGCAAATTAGTACCAATTTACTACTCGCTTAACGAAATTGTAGGGCATCCCTTCAGCCGGGAGCCTGCACTTAGTACAGCTTTGCACATATGCATTCCGGGTTTCGGGCCGGCGACATCAAGCAGTTAGAAACTGTAGGGCATCCCTTCAGCCGGGAGCCTGCACTTAGTACAGCTTTGCACATATGCATTCCGGGTTTCGGGTCGGCGACATCAAGCAGTTAGAAACTGCACCAACACTTGCAAAGTCGCTCTTCAGCGACTGGATTCGGCCCGCCAAGGCGGGGAATGGGAAGGCAGGGTCCAGCCCCTTCCGTACTGCAAATTGGTTCGCCGGACTCGGAACGGACTGATGCAACACTCTAATTAGCAACGCACCTTTCTCATGTTGGGCAGGTTAGTCCCGATCCACAAGGTGATTTGGGGATGGCTGGTCGACACTTCTCGCGGGGCAATCGTCCCGAAGGTCTCCTTTACGGCGCGCGTTTTGGTATCTTTCAACACGACTTTGTCATCCTCCTCAACCACAAGGAACTCGACCGGCCTGAGGCCTTCAATGACAATATGCGCTTTCCTCGGATTGCTGCCGATTTTGATCTTGTTGGTGCGGCGATGCATGCCAACTGCGTAGATTTCGGTCAGTTCGAGGGCGGTCCGGCCGCGCTGGCAGGCCATCACGTAACCGGCCGGCGGCCTGGCAATCGTGCGCACCATGAGCCAGGGACCGCCGAACAAAGCCGTGAAAGCCAGGATTCCCAGCCCCAAAACGCCAGCCACTCTCCCGACCCAGCCAGGCGGCGGGCAACCGTCGAACATCTCCCAGCCTCTGACGTCCGGGCAGGCATCCACGCTATCGAGAAATCCATCCGCATCTGAATCTGGGACCGGCGTCGGGGCCGGCGTCGGCCTGGGCGTCCAGGTGGGCAGCGGCGTCTGCGGTACCGGCGTGCAGGCCGCGGCGGCTACATCTACGGGGATTTCCTGCTCCAAAGCCTGGAGCGGCAGCCCGCTGGGCAGCTGGGCACCCACAACCACCCGGAAAGAAGTCTCCCTGCGGGTCGAACACTGTAGCGTGCTGACCAGGTCCCGGCACACGGCGGTCAAATCGGCCTGGAAGGCCCCTGGCGAAGTCTGATCCAGCGACATCTCGGTGTCTTCCGTGAACAGGCGGGCGGTCAGCGTATCCGGGACGACCGAATCGTAGCCGCCCAGGTTTACGCTAACCTGGTTGATTTGATCCGGAGAACAATAGATCTTGACCGGTTCAACCGCCTGGATGAACGGCATGGGCTCAAAATCAACCAGCATGCGCGCCGAGGCGATCGGGATCTGCCCGGTCACCCTGGCATCGGCCGCACCCACGTTCAGCACGACGATATAACGGCCCGAGGTCGTATAAATTTCCGGATACTGATTCTCGAGATCCAGCTGGATGTCATAGTTCCCATCCAGATCGGGGGTCAGGCGCGGGGACACCAGCAATGCCTTTTGCGTCCCGTCCGGATAAATGACCTCCCCCTGGATGGTCTGCGGCTGGATAACGGGTTGGCCGGTGCTCTCGATCAGATTGAAGCGCAGGGTGAAAGGGATATTGGAATTCTGCCGCTCTGAAGCCACGTATACGTTTTTCACGCCGGTGGCGCCGGCGGCTGGGGTGAGGAAGTTGATGCGATACGAACCCTCCCGGTCAAAAAACACGTCTACCGGCTTTTCCGACGTGATCGTCCAGAAGCGCTCCTTAAGCGTTTCGTCCAACCGGGGGGCCTGGATAGAGTAGACTTCGACCGGGTTTTGATCCCCCCGGAAATGAGCGACGCCCGCCTCGTCATCCTGGACCTGGGCGCCGAACGGATCCGTAACGGTGACTTCGCCCTTAGGTTCTCCGACCGGATGGACAATCGTGATCACAATTTTTTGCACGAATTCGCTCACGAAGACCTGCAAGGGCGCTTCCGGCGCAACCACGGTGGCCTCCGCGGGGATGGTATCCTGTAATTGGGCGATCACTTTGTTGTAGGTCTCTTCGATTTGGGCGGCCTGGTCGATCAAATAGACGAACACATGGCTGTAGCTGGTCTGCATCTGCTGCCAGAAGCGCACATACTGCTCGTAGCTCTCGGTCCGCTCCTCGGAACCTTGCAGCAGCATGATGAACAAGGGGATATCCGCGTTGTCCGCGATCAAGGCCTCGATATCCGAGTTGCTCTGGCCCTCGATGGGAAAAGGGACCCCGTCGGTGATCAGCACCACGGCGGGCAAATTATCGGGTTTGCGGTTT